>SLOW01000035.1 GCA_007132315.1 Opitutales bacterium | reverse complement strand
TCAGCTTTCAAATCAGCACGGACGAGTGGAATGAAATGGTCGAAGCCAGCAAGTTCAACGATCCGCCATTCGCGTCCACGCCGTCCGGCCACATCGGACTGCAGGACCACGGCGACTGGGTAGCCTTCCGCAATATCATGATCCGCGAGCTGGATCCGGAATAGAACTCCTTCGCCTGCAAACTCCTACGCCAACCCGGAGAAAGAAAAAGCCCGGCCGAAGCCGGGCTTGAATTCAGAGGATTGTCACTTAGTCAAGCAGGACAAAGTCGATGACGTGGATTATTCCGTTTCGAGCGGGAAGGTCCACCAGGTCGACAATCAGACCGGCCGAGGACTCGTTTCCGACGAGGGATGTCTCGTCCACTTTCAGGAACGCTCCGTTTACCGTGCGGATTCGTTTTGCGCCTCTCCTACCCCAGGTCCTTTTCTCCCAGCGGCAACTCCAGTTGTTCCGCCACAGCTTCACTGAAGCGGACTCCGATTCCGATCAGTCGTACCGCCTTTCCGCCCCGGCGGAAACCTTCAGCCAACAGCGTTTCGTAGGCGGATAATGAAGGCGCCCGCCCCGCCCGTTCCACCGAGGTCTTCGAGAAATCGGAAAATGTGAGTTTAAGGAAAAGTCGCCCGATCGGCCTTCCTTCATTTCGGGCCTTGAGGTCGGCCAGCAGCTCCCCGAAAAGATGTTCCAGTTCCTCGCGACATTGCCAAAGCTCCTTCAGGTCGGCGGAGAAGGTTCGCTCAGTGCTCAACGACTTGCGCGGTCGCGAAGGCTCGACGGCGCGCCGGTCGATTCCGCGAGCCATCTCGTAGAGTTCCCAGCCGAATCGCCCAAAAAGCTTAACGAGATCGGCCACCCCCCGCCGCTGGAGCTCCCCGCAGGTGGTGATACCCAGCTTCTCGAGCCGCTCCGCAGCCACCGGCCCGACTCCCCAGATCCGCCTCACCGGCAACGGCTCCATAAAGGCGACGATCTCCTCTTCCTTCACCTCGAACTGGCCGTTCGGCTTCTCCCAATCGCTCGCGATCTTAGCCAAAAGCTTGTTCGGACCGATCCCGGCTGAGGCAGTCAGACCCGTCCGCGAAATAATCTCCGCCCGAATCCGGGAGGCAATTTCCCAGCCCCCGAGGTCGTTTCCGCTCACGTCGAGATAGGCCTCATCCAGCGAAAGGGGCTCGATCAAAGAACTGTATTCCTGGAAAATCCGCCGGATCTCTAGCGATTCCCGTCGATAGACCTCGAATCGTGTCGGAACCACAACCAGTTGGGGACACTTTTGCAGCGCGACAAAGGTCGGCATGGCCGAGCGGACTCCGAATTTGCGCGCGTCGTAATTGCAGGTGGTAAGCACGCCGCGCCGGTCGCGACTCCCGCCGACTCCGACTGGCTTTCCATGCAGATCCGGACGATCGCGGGTTTCGATCGCCGCGTAAAAGCAATCCATGTCGATATGAATGATCGTGCGCACCGGAAGATATGATAAGGTCGGAACGATTGATGGTCTCGAACTCAAAAGTGTGCACAAGAGTGCACTGAACGCAAGACGAGCATCCTTCCCATCTTTCCCACCGTCAAACCTTCCCACCTTTCTGTGTTAATCTACTGGCACGGCCGTTGTCTCGATACTCCATGAAGACGCTCATTCAAACCGGCGCAAGCGACCGGGTCCCACGCCGCCTGACAACTGATTTCCTGTCAGTAACCACTCAATTCTAAAAGACTTCCAATGACCAGTTTTCAAAATTCTGCTTGGAAAGGTCGTTAATACAAGCGTCATGATAAAATACATTCTGCTATTTGCATTATCTTTGATCCTGGTAATAACCTCCATCGACCTGGTCAGAGTTCTGGGATATGAAACGTACCCGATTCAACCGGATGAATTCACTGTTCTGCAGGATGAGGTTTATGCTGATTCTCATAGGCCAAAAATATCCTGAAGTCATATTCCGAAACAGCGGCCTGACCGGTCGCGAGCATATGGGAAAAGCCAGATCTCGTGCCCTGGATTAAAACACGAGGGGTATCATGGGACCGATACACGCAGTATGATGATGCAATGGGGGATTCAAGCATTTACTAATCCGGATTAGTGATTCGCAATTCCATCAAAAAAATCCAAGAAAACAACATGTTTACGAACAGGTTTCTCAGTGACTGGCCGGCCAGCAGGGAGTAAACGAGGGCGCGTTTACGGGCGTGCAGCTGGAGGATCCTCCGTTTCTTGACAATCGCGGATCGCAGCAGATGAGACGCAACTGCAGCAGCGCGTCGAGAATGAACGGGGAGATGCGCCTTGAAAGCATGTCGGCCAGTCGGCTCGCTTCTTCGCCTCCGTTTTCGAACGGACGCCGGAATTGCTCGCGGAACGCGTCGGCTCCGCCGAGAACCCCGGGCATCAGGAAGTGGAAACGCGACCACAGTTCCCCCAGGTGATTTTCCATCGGCGTTCCCGACAGGCACAGTCTCCGACGAGCGCGCAGGGCTCACGCCAACTGGGCGGTCAGGGAAAGCGGATTTTGATCGTTTGCGCCTCGTCGAGAACCGCGATATCCCATTCAACGTCCACGAACCGGCGCGCATCGACGCACAGGAAGTCGATGATTCGCTCGGGCCCGTCACCTTCCATGGGTCGATTGTTGCGTACTGTGCCGTGTGCGTACGCAACCCCGATTCTTCATGCCGCTTCCCGATCCGTGGACATGTCACCCCGTCTCTTCACGCGAGCGGAGTTCCACCAGGTCGCAGAGGATATTGAGATTGTCGTGTGGATTGCCGCTGTCCAATCGGCCGATGAGATTGCGAAAGATATCCTGTTTCGACCATTTCAGGTCTTGGATCCGCTCCTCGATCGTGCCCCCGGTGAGAAGCCGGTAAACGAAGACGGTATTGCGCTGGCCGATACGGTGTACCCGGTCGATCGCCTGTTCCTCTACCGCCGGATTCCACCAGGGATCGAGGAGGAAGACGTAATCGGCGGAGTGCAGCGTGATACCCGTCCCGCCCGCGCGGAGGCTGACCAGAATCACCCCCGGACCTTCCAATTCCTGAAACGCCCGTACCGGTTCATCCCGGCGGCGGGTGGCGCCGTTCAACGTGAAACGGGGAATCTCCGGAAACGCGTTTTCGAGGGCTCGGTCGATCCGCTCCAGCAGGCGCACAAACTGGCTGAAAATGACAATCTTGTGTCCGGTGGCGAGAATCTCCGGCAGCTTTTCCATGAGGAGGTTGATCTTCCCGCTTTCGTGGAGGGGGGCGCTGATCCAGGGCAGCAAGTCGGGGTCGCAGCAGATCTGTCTGAGCCGGGTCAACAGGGAAAACAGCATGAACGGGCGGTCGCGGACAGCATTGATTCCGTCACCACCACCCAAACGCTCCAGCCCTTCCCGGCAGATACGCGCGTATTCGTCGCGCTGAACGTCTCCCAGCGGGGCGGTCAGCGTGGTCTCGACTTTCCTCGGCAGTTCGCGGGCGACCACGTTCTTGGTCCGTCGCAGCATAAACGGCGCGAGTTGGGTGCGCAGTTTCTTCAATGACGCTTCGCTGTCCGTCTGAAACCCCTGTTCGAATTCGGCCCGCGATCCCAGCAGCCCGGGCATTAGGTACCGGAAGAGCGACCAGAGGTCGAGCTGGCGGTTTTCGAGCGGCGTGCCGGTGAGGACCAGGCGGTGGCGCGCCCGGATGGCGTAACACGCCTTGGTCGCCTTGGCGTCCGGGTTCTTGATCATCTGCCCCTCGTCGAGCACGGCGTAGCCGAATCGAACGTCGGAGAGTTGTTCGGCATGCCGCCGGAGTTGCGCGTAACTGGCGAGCCAGATGCCCGGTTCGGTATCGGACAGGAAGTCCTGTTCCGCATTGAGCACGCGGACGGGAGCGTCCGGGAAAAACCGTTTCCACTCGTTCTCCCAAACCGGAACCACGCTGGCCGGTCCCACCACCAGGTGGATTTTCTCCTCCACCGGCCGCAGCATAATCATGGAAATCACCTGAAGCGTTTTCCCCAGGCCCATTTCGTCGGCCAGCAGCGGGTGAGCGCCGTGACCGCACTGGTGGGCCAGCCATTCGACACCTTTTTTCTGGTACGGACGCAGAATCTCCGGTGTTCCCTTCAGCTTGGGCGGCGCCTTCCGGAAGCCGGACCACCATTTCTCGATGCCGGAGCTCATCTCTATTCCCAGCTGGTTTTCCTCGTTGAAGAGTGAAAAAAGCAGGTAGCGTTCCCGAATCGCGTGGGTGCCGCCGTTGTGTTCCGGCTTCCAGGAGCGCACGGTCTCCACCGTTTCCCTGGGCAGCTCCACCAGCCCGACATCCGGCAAGAACACCGGCCCGTCGCCCCGGACCAATCGTCGCGCTTCGCTCTCGTCCAACAAACGTTCGCCCGAATGGAAAATCCACTTCAGATTCAGGCCCGCCCCGTTGGCTCCATTTCGGGCCTCTTCGGCTCGCACGGAAACCGCCACTTCGCGCACTCCTTGAAGCATTCGGTCGGCCGACGGCTCCAAATCAACCTGAAAATATCGGCGCCAGGCCGGAAGATCCTGGCTGAGGAACGCGGGAACCCGGGCCAGATCGCGGAGGATGTAGATATCGGTTTCCTTCTCATAGGCGAACTGAGCCTTGCGGGCCATGGATGCCAGGCGAATCAGTTTTTCGCGCTCCCTTTCCACCAAACTTCCGTTACCGCCGCCGTTCAACAGGGCCGGTCGCTCTTCCGTGTTCTCTTTCCAGAATACCCGGAAGCAAAGCTGTTCCTCGCGGACATCGAAACGCAGGCCCAAGGGACGCGCCGGGCGCTGGGTGCGCCGGATCTCGACCGCGGGCGCCGGCTTGAGAGAGTCGGCGCCCTGGCTGAGCGTATCCTCTTCGAGGGGCGCGATCTCATCGACCACCAGTTCTTCGATTTCGTAAAGGCCCGCCACCGCGATCGCCCGGCCGACCTCGCTGTCGTCCACCGAGGCGCGCACCTTCAGGGTGCCGTTGTCCCACTCGATCACGGAGTAACAGGCTTTTCCCTCGAGCTTGGTATGGACGATTCCCTGGCCAATCTCCAGCTCCAGTTCGCGGATCAACCCCTCGCGGTACCATTGACGTCCCTGTTCCAGCACTTCGGAAGGGAAGCAGCGTTCCCATTCCGACGACAACTTGCCAAACCAGAATTCAAGGGACTGTGGATTGTAGATACGCTTCGGTCCGTGCGCCTGCATAAAGCCTTCTACGATTTCACCATCCGCACTCTCCGGGCAACTCATTTTTTGGTCAAATATCTGCGAATCGTGCCAAAGCACTTGACACCAAAGGAGTTGAAAACTCAGCCGAATCTTGCGGCATTCGCCCGCCAAAAGCCTTGCTCTTAGGCCCCGGGTGTTGGAGAAACGGTTCAATGGCGAAGCAGACGGCCGAACCCAAGAAGATGACGCCCATGATGAAGCAGTACACGGAGGTCAAACGGGGCCTCCCGCCCGGAACGCTCCTCCTGTTCCGCCTGGGCGATTTTTACGAGATGTTCCACGAGGACGCCGAGGAAGGCGCCCGCCTTCTCGGCATCACGCTGACCCAGCGCCAGGGCGTACCCATGGCGGGGATCCCGTACCATGCGGCCGAGAGTTACATCGGCAAAGCCCTCGCCGCCGGCAGCAAGGTCGCGATCTGCGATCAGGTCGAAGCCCCCCGGCCGGGCAAACTGGTGAAGCGCTCCCTCACCCGCATCATCACGCCCGGAACAGCCATCGAACCGGCCCAGGTCGAAGCCGGACAAAACCGGTTCATCCTCGCGCTCGACTCGCACAAGGAGGGCTGGCGGGCGTCCTGGATGGACCTGTCCACCGGCGATTTCGTCCTCGCCGCCCACCGGAATGTCGCCGATCTCCTGCCGATCCTCAACGCCATCGCGCCCAGCGAGTTGGTCGTCTCGGAACAACGCCTCGAATCGTGGCGAAACCGCGCCGGCGACGGCTCGCCCGACCTCGACGAGCTGCTGCGCCTCACCGGCAACCTGCCGATCACCGAACTGCCGTCCTTCCACTTTGAAACAGATTCCGGCGCGCGGGCGGTGGCGGAAGCACTCAAAGTCCTGAACCTCGACGGGTTCGGGCTCGACAGGCAACATCCCGCCCTGGGCGCGGCCGGCGCCCTGGTTCACTACGTCACGGAAAACCTCTGCGCCCGGCCGGAAAACCTGCGAAAGATCCGGGAGTACCGTTGCGACCGCTCCCTCCTGCTCGACCCGGCCACCCTCCGCAACCTGGAGATCTTCACCTCGGCTTCCGGGGGCCGCGACGGCTCCCTCGCCGCCGCCATCGACCACACCGTCACGGCGGCCGGCACCCGCCTGCTCAACGAATATTTGTCAAGCCCTCCGCTCGTTCCGGAGGAACTCCGCCGCCGCCAGAGTTGCGTCGGTGAACTCCTGGAGGCCCCCTCGGCCGTTCGCCGCCTGCGCGAACGGCTCCAGGCGGTACGCGACATCCCGCGCATACTCGGACGCCTCCAGAACCGACTTCGCAACCCGCGCGAACTGGGCGGGGTGCGTGAGACGCTGCGCCAGATTCCGGACATCCGGGAAACCCTGGCGACGGTGGAGGGCCCGGCACTCGGATCCCTCCGGGACGCACTGGACTCCTTTCCCGATCTGGCCGAGCGCCTGGAAGCGGCCTTGAGCGACGAACTCCCCGGCCAGTTGACCGAAGGCGGGTACATCCGGCCCGGTTACGACGGGGAACTCGACCGGCTCTTATCCCTGACCTCCGACAACAAGAACTGGCTCGCGGACCTCGAGCGCGGCGAGCAGGAACGAACCGGTATCAAGAAACTGCGGGTGCGCTTCAACAACGCCTTCGGCTATTACATCGAAGTCACCAAAGCCAACCTGCACCTCGTTCCCGACGACTACATCCGCAAGCAAACCACCGTCAACAGCGAGCGCTTTTACACCGAGGCTCTCAAGCAGAAGGAGAAGGAGATTTTTCACGCCGAGGAAAACGCCCGGGCGCGCGAACTCGAAATCTTCGGCACCCTGGTGAAAGCGGTGCTCGCCGAGGAGGCAGGTTTGCGCGAAACCGCCGCCGCTCTCGCCGAACTGGACCTTTTTCTCGGCTGGGCCGTGCTGACCCGGGAGTGGAATTATTGCCGCCCCGACCTCGACGAGGGAACGGGCCTGCTCATCAAGGAAGGACGCCACCCCGTGGTGGAACAAACCATCCGTCAACACCCGGCCGGACTCGCCGGCAGCTTCGCCTTTGTGCCCAACGACACCGGGCTGGACACCTCCGGCGAACAGATCATGCTCATCACCGGCCCCAACATGGCCGGCAAATCCACCTACATTCGCCAGGTCGCCTTGATCACGCTCCTGGCTCAGATCGGATGCTGGGTACCCGCGACCGAGTGCCGCCTCGGCCTGGTCGATCGGATTTTCTCCCGGGTCGGTGCCAGCGACGAGCTGGCCCGCGGCAACTCCACCTTCATGGTGGAGATGAACGAGACCGCCAACATCCTCAACAACGCGACCGAGCGCAGCCTGATCGTTCTCGACGAGATCGGGCGCGGCACCAGCACTTACGACGGCCTCAGCATCGCCTGGGCGGTCGTGGAAAACCTTCATCGCCCGGAAGGCTCCGGCCCCCGGACCCTGTTCGCCACGCATTACCACGAACTGACCCAGCTCGATCGTTACCTGAACCGCGTCCGCAACTACTCGGTGTCGGTGAAGGAATGGAACGACGAAATCATCTTCGTTCGCCAGGTCGTCCCCGGCCCGGCCGATCGCAGCTACGGGATTCAGGTCGCCCGGCTGGCCGGCCTGCCCCTGCCGGTGATCAACCGGGCCAAGGAAATCCTGGAGCGACTGGAATCCGACGACACCACCGCCATAAGCCCACCCGCCTCCCCGACGACATCGTCCGGCCGGCCCTCTTCGCCAAAACGAAAACCCAAGGTAAAAAAGAGCGAGGAAGAGGAAGAGCAATTGTCGTTGTTTTGAACCTTTTGCCGCGCCGTTCTCCCTGTCCTCACGGATACAGACAGGCCTGTACCTGATTCCCCACAAATCCGCGTCCGGCTGACACGAAGAACCGACGCACTGACGACGGATTTCACGGAAGGGACAACCTTACAAATTCGCGTAACGTTCCGTGCGGGGGCAGATGGGGAACCCGTTCACACAGGTTTCAGGGCTGCTCCCGCCACTTCTCGATAACCTCGAGCCGGCGTTCCGCCCGTTCCGCACGGGAAAGGTCTTGTAGAGATTCGTGAATCTCGCGACGTTCGCGCGGGGAAAGCTCGCGCATCATAATCCGCCATTCCTCGCGTTCCCTTTCTCCGTATCGCCCCCAGCCATCCCTCAGTCTTTGACGTTCCTCTCCCGGAAGGGTGCGGAACTCGACAATTTCACGGGAGAAGAGGGCGCGCTCCTCCTCCGACATCGCGCGAATCCGCGCGATAGCGGTTTCCAGCCGCTCCAGTTCCTCGTCACTCATCGCCAGAAAGCTCTGCAACGCCGCGAGTTCGTCGCCCTGATAACCCCGGCCGTGCGGTCCCTGGCCGGTGTGACGCTCTTCAGCGGTCTCGCGGGTGGCGTCACCGGAAAAGAACAACGCGCGGCCTCCGGCGAGCGCAAGCGCGACAATCACCAGACCGATGAGAATTGCCTTACCTGTCAAAGTCTTCATGGGACAAAAACACAATCGCTTCGAACATGTCGTCTTCAAGGATAACTCGCGCGGATTCGAACGCCTCATCCCAATAGAACGGGTCTTCCAGATAGACCGGACTCTCCGTCCAATCGAATACATACGATTCATCCGATGCCGGGGCGAGGTAAAACCAGGCCAATAGAGTTAGCACCGCCGCGGCGCCAAGGGTTGCCCACTGGAACAATGGGCGCCATTCCGGCAGGTTGTGGATTCTACTGGAACGTTTGACGTCCTGAGATTGAAAACGAATCCGGTTGAAGTTCGCCTCAAACTCACGCGATGTTCGTTTTATCCCCGAACGCAGCGTATGATCGAGAAAGGCGTCGTCAGGATTTGGTGGACGTGTTTCCATGATGCTCCTTAAGATAACGCTTCAGGCGCTGCCGTCCGCGATGGATTAAAACGTAAAGGTGGGACCTATTCACGCCCAGAGTCGTTGCGATCTCGTCGGAACTGAGCGACGAGTCCGCGGAAAGAATCAAAGCACTGCGCTGCGCTTCCGGCAGTGTGCTCAACCCCTGGAGTAAAACCTCCTCGAGTTCGCGCTGTCCAAGGCCGCCCTCACATTCCGGCGCCGGCACGTCCAGAAACTCCGGTGGCGCCGGCGCCACC
>SLOW01000140.1 GCA_007132315.1 Opitutales bacterium | reverse complement strand
GGGGTGCTGGGCGGGATTTCTTCGGGTGAGGAGCTCCGTTTCCGTACGGCGTTCAAGCCCACCGCCACGATCTTGCAGACACAGAAAACGGTAACCGAGGACGGCAAAGAAACCGAATTTCGCGGCAAGGGTCGTCACGATCCCTGTGTTCTCCCGCGCGCCGTGCCCATTGTCGAGAGCATGACCGCTCTGGTGCTCTTGGATCACTGGATGCGCCATCACGCCCAGTGCCGCCTGTTCGAATTCCCCGGTCGCACATCCTGACCACGCCTGCCGCTCATGGGGGATTTTTCCCGGTTGAACTCGGGTAGAGTTGAATGGCATAATGGCACCGTCATGGAACCGCCTCTGGCATATGTTATTCTCGGGGCCTCGGGTTCCGGTCGGCGCGAAGTTCTGGCCGACCTCTTGGGCGGGCTGGAACCCTCCGACCGGGTTGTGGTCTGTTTTCCGGAGGAGGAACCGGAAGAACCGGGGTCGCCGTTGGCCGACTTGGAATCCTTTGTTCGGGCCGTCTGGCGCCGGACCGATGAAGGAATGGAAGCCGCCGTGCCGGAAGGCGTTACCCATTTCTTTTTCCTTTCTCACGGCGGCCTGAATCCCGTGGATCAGGTGGAGGCCTTTTACCATTGGTCGGGCGACAACGGTGTTGCCCTGGCTCGCATTCTCACGGTGGTCCATTGCCGCCTCGCGTTCGAGAATCCGGATCTGGCCAAATGGTACGATGCCTGTATCCATTTTTCCGATTACGTTCTCCTAAATCGCCGCGAAAACCTTTCCGAGAAATGGATCAAGGATTTTCAGGAGCGGTATCGGAAGGCTTTTTATCCGTGTATTTTCGAGCGGGTGAAAAAGGGCCGGGTGAAGAATCCGGCCCTGGTGCTCGATCCGTTGCCGCGGCGGTTGTCCCATCTGTTCGACCCGGAACCGCCGTCGGTTGAGGATGATGAGATGGAACTCGGTGACGACTCCGACCCGGAAGAGGAGGAGGGAGATCCCTACCTCGTCCGCCTGCCTTCGGGACGGCGGGCCAAGGAGATTCCTGAAATCGGCGCTTACGTCCATCGCACAGCCGAGCGCGACAGTCCCTGAACCGGGCGAAGCCCGACCGTTCGGGAAGCCAGTTGATTCGTTTTCCGCACGCGCCGGCGCCCATGGTCTTACCTGATGCCTCAAGTCGGTCGGGCGTGTTTACCGAGGGGAAATTAATTTCGTTTCTGGGCTTGCACCGTTCCCGGGAGCGAGAATATAGATTGTCTTTTCAGCGGTGAAGTCCGTTGCATTGCGGCAACCGTGCTTCCCCTGAGCTCAGGTGGTGGAATTGGTAGACACGCATGATTCAGGTTCATGTGCCGCGAGGTGTGGGGGTTCGAGTCCCCCCCTGAGCACCGCTTGGATAGAGGGGAGTTGGGGTGAGGGAGCCGTTTCCGGAAAAGGACGGCTTTTTCGTTTGTGCCCGGTTTTTCGGTAAAGGCACATTAGTCCAATAATGTGCGCGAAAAGACACTGACGGGATTTTGCTTTGACGGCGGCGATTCCGCGTCGACTGTGCGGACAAGATGCCCGCGCTTCCAAGTGACACAGGCATTCCTGCCTGTGGATCCCAGGACGCCCGCGCGGGGCCATGCGGTCCTCCAGGGGAATGGCGATTCGGGTGAAACGGGTTTGATTGGCGCGCGGGGGTACTCTTTACTGAACCTCGGGGCAAAACTGTAACGAATCCGCATGATGAAGAACGTGACCGAACTGTTTCGAAGTGAAGAACGCAAGGGGCGCGCCGCCGCCGCGGCCTTTTTTAGGACCCTCGCCGACAAGATCGCCACCGGAAATGTGGGACTCAAGAAGGGGGCCGAGGATGTGGAGCTGACGATTCCCTCCGAGGTTGTTCTTGAGGTGAAGGCGCGTCGGAAAGCGAAGGGCGGCAAAGTCAATCGCCACCGGCTCGAGGTCGAGCTCAAGTGGAAGGATTCGGATCACTCGGACGACTCGGTCGAAGTGTCCTGAGCCCGATCGCGTCCGAATGCGTCCCGACCGGAACAAACCATGCACGAGAGTCTGATTCTTCTGATCGCGGTGGCCGTGCTGACCGTTCCGGCGGTGGCGGTCGCGGCACTGGTTGTCGCGATGAAGGGGGGCCGGCGCTTTGAGGAAATGGACCGGCGCCTGAACGCGATGGCCCGGGAGCTGCACGCCCTGCGACGAAGTATGAGCCGGGACGCTTCGGAAGCGACGCGGGAACCGGAGGATCCCGCCGCGCCCGCCGTTGACGCGGAGACGAGCCCGGAACCGGAGGGCCGCGCCAGGCGCGGATATTCGTTTTCGTTCCTCGAAGAGAAGGCTCAGTGGGAAACGGAGACCGAACCGTCCGCCGAGATACTCGATCCGCCCGCCGTGCCGGCGGCTCAACCGGGCGGGAAATCCGGCCGCTCCGGAGCCCGGAAGCGAACGCGGAACAGGCGGCGGAAGAAAAAATCCTGAGGCTTCCCGGAATGATTGGGAACAGCGGGCACCCTGACCGCCGTAATTCCGTGAATTTTGCGTAATCTGGCCTAAAAATCCAGGGATCGACCAGAGCCCGCGGCATCGGACGGAGTGGCGGACGTTTTTCGGCGGTGTCGATTCGAATGCGTACGGGAAAGGAGGGCGTTTCGGAAGAGCTCATGGCGGCGTTTGTTGTCGGGTTGAACGGAAAAGATTCAGCGGAGTTGGCTTGCGGCGCCGGAAGGGATCTGTTCCCTGTGTTGCTGTGACTATGAGACTTGCGTGTGTTGTCTGGCCAATTCCAATTTGGCTTGCTTCTCTGCCGGCGGTCGCCGGGGGAATCGTTCCCGACGAGCCGCGTTCCGGGATCGACTTGGAGGCGCGCGATACGTCGGTGAGTCCGCGGGAGGACTTTTACCGCTATGCGGTGGGCGGTTGGCTGGACGACGCGGAAATCCCGTCCGATCGCGCCGTCTGGGGGAGTTTTCACGAACTGCGCGAGGTCTCGGAGGAACGGGTGCTGGAGATCGTGCGCGACGCGGCGGATGCGGAGAATACCGAGGACCGCGACCGGCGGCGTATGGGAGATCTGTTCCGTTCGTTCATGGACAGCGAACGTCTCGACGCCCTCGGCCTGGAGCCGCTGGAGGACGATCTCGCCCGGATCGACGCGATCGGTTCGCAGGGGGAACTGGCGGTTTACTGGGGAGAGCGACAGGCTTACGGTCACGGTTTGCCGGTGTCCTTGCGGGTGGGGCCGGACCAGGGGCGTTCCGACCGGTATGTGACTTTCACGTCGCAGTCCGGACTGGGGTTGCCGGATCGCGAGTATTACCTGCGCGACGGCGAACGCGACCTGGAGCTGCGCGAGCGCTACCGGGAATTTATCCGGGAACTTTGGACACTGGCCGGTTGGGATAACGCGTCGGAGGCGGTTGAGAATGTCCTGGACGTCGAAACCCGCTTGGCCGAGGAACATTGGACACGCGTGCGGAACCGGGACCGCCGCGCCACGTACAATCTGATGTCGGTGGTCGAACTGACGGAGCTGGCGCCCGGCTTTGATTGGGAGACGTTGCTCGAGGCCGCAGACCTCGGGGAAATCGAAGAGCTGGTGGTGCGCCAACCGAGTTATTTCGAGGCGTTCGCCGACCTGTACGGGGAGATTGAAATCGCCGCCTGGCGGGATTACCTCCGCTTTCACCTGATCCGCGCCAACGCCTCCTGCCTGAGTTCGGAATTCGACCGGGCGGCGTTTGACTTTTACGGCAGGGTGCTCAACGGCCAGGAGGAGCAACGGGATCGCGAAAAACGCGCCGCCTCCGCGGTGGAACGGGTTTTCGGCTTTCTGGTCGGCGAAGCCTACACCGAGCGCCACTTCCCGGACGAAGCGGCCGAGCGGATGGACGACATGATCGGGCGCCTGCGAGAGGCCTTTGACGAGACCATTCGCGAGCTCGACTGGATGGGGGAGCAAACCAAGGCCGCGGCCCTGGCGAAACTCGACGCGATGAGAACCAAGATCGGACACCCCGACGAGTGGCGCGATTACGATTGTGTCGAGATCGATCCGGAGGATTTGATCGGTAATTTGCGGAATTCGGCCCGCTGCGAATACCGGCGGAATCTCGACCGGTTGGGCGAAGAGGTGGACCGCGAGGAGTGGCACATGACCCCCCAGACCGTGAACGCCTACTACAATTCCTCGCTCAATGAAATCGTGTTCCCCGCCGCAATCCTGCAGCCTCCGTTTTTCGACGTGAAAGCCGACGACGCCGTCAATTACGGCGCGATCGGCGCGGTCATCGGACACGAAATCTCACACGGATTCGACGACCAGGGACGGCGTTTTGACGCGGACGGCAACCTGAACGACTGGTGGACCGAAACCGACGAGGAACGTTTCACGGCCCTCGCCGCGCGTGTGGTCGAGCACTACGGCGCGTTCAATCCGATCGACGACCTCTACCTGCAGGGCGACCTTGGGCTCGGGGAAAACATCGCCGACCTCGGCGGCGTCAACGTGGCCTACCGGGCCTACCGCGCGTCGTTGGACGGAGAGGAACCGCCGGTGATCGACGGTTACACGGGAGATCAGCGCTTTTTCATGGGGTACGCCGGCATCTGGCGGATGAAGTACCGGGACGAGGCCCTGCGCCGCCGTGTGATGACCGGACAGCACTCGCCGGGACGGTACAGGGTGATCGGCGTGGTGGTGAACATGCCGGAGTTTCACGAAGCGTTCGATGTTGAGCCGGGCGATCCCATGTATCTGGATGAAGAGGACAGGGTGCGGATCTGGTGACGGATTCCGAGCGATAAGCGACAGGCATGCGACGACGACCGTTTAACGATCAACCGTTTCCCTATCATCACGAGCTGGAGCTGGCCATCACCTCGCTCACCAATCTCGGGCTCGGTGTCGGGCGTGTGGATGGGTGGGTGGTCATGGTCCCGTTCGTCATTCCGGGTGAGCGGGTGCGGGCGCGCGTTTTCCGCAACCACAGCGGGTATTCCGAGGCGGATCTGCTCGACGTGCTGGAGCCCTCGCCGCAACGGATCGATCCGGTTTGTCCGCTGTTCGGAACGTGCGGGGGCTGTCAGTATCAGCACATCCATTACGAGGAACAATTGCGCTGGAAACGGCGTCAGGTGAGCGAATTGCTTCAGCGCATGGCGGGTATCGAGACCGAGGTCGAACCCGTTGTCCCGTCTCCGCGGCAATACGGGTACCGTTCGAAACTCACCCCTCATTTCCACCAACCGAAATCCGGCGGCACCCCGGCAATTGGATTCCTGGCGCAGGGTTCGCGGCGCCGGATGATCGATGTGCCCGCCTGTCCCATCGCCATGGACGGAATCAACGCGGCCTTGCCCGAAGTCCGGGAGGAGGTGTTTCGTCACGCTGACCGGTACAAGAAAGGCGCGACCCTCCTGTTGCGCGAGGGGGCCGAGGGCGTGGTGACCGATCCGCGGGCGGTGATGACCGAGGACGTGGGCGCGCTGCGATTTCGTTTTCTGGCGGGGGAGTTTTTTCAGAACAACCCGTTCATCCTGGAGTTTCTCCTGGCGCACGTAGCGGAATCCTGCGGCGACGTCCCGTACCTCATCGACGCCTACTGCGGCTCCGGTCTCTTCGCGGTCAGTCTCGCCGGGCGGTTTCGTCGCGCGTTGGGGGTGGAGATCAGCGAGAAAGCGGTTTCCTGGGCCGAGGAAAACGCGCGTCGGAACGGGGTCGAAAACTGTACGTTCCAGGTGGGAGAGGCGGCGTCGATTTTCTCCGGCGTGGACTTTCCCGGCGCCGAAACCGCCGTGATCATCGATCCGCCCCGAAAGGGCGCCGACGAACCGTTTCTGAACCAGCTTTTCTCCTACGGACCGAAGCGGGTCGTTTACGTCTCCTGCAACCCCGCCACCCAGATCCGGGATCTCAAATTGTTTCAGGAAAACGGATACACACTGTTGCGGGTGCAACCCTTCGATCTCTTCCCGCAAACCCGCCACCTCGAATGCGTCGTCACCTTGACCCGCTACCATTCCGGCGGAGGGCAGGAGGCGCCGGGACTCCATCAAGGGCACTGATCGAAGCAGCCTGGGCTTTGCCGACGAATCGTATAGGCCATTCCCCTGGAGGGCGGCGCTCCCGAGCCGCCAGTGTGATACAGGCATTCCCGCCTGTCCCAGCCACTCTCAATCCGCGCGCCCCGTGTGAAGCGCGACGCGGAACACGAGTGGGGCTTTACTTAGAGCGAGGATTTGGTTTGATGGAAGGGTGAGTGATATTGCGATTATCGTCCCGGCTCGGCTTCGATCGAGTCGGTTTCCGGAGAAATTGTTGTACGAGATAGGCGGCAAGCCACTGATCTTGCATGGTGCGGAGCGGATTCGGGGGGAGGCACCGGAAATCCCTTTGGTTTTTGCAGTCGATTCGGAGAAAGTGGAGGGTGTTTTGAAGGGGGCGGGGTTTCGTGCTGTCATGACTTCTCCGGACCATCCGAGCGGTTCTGACCGGATCGCCGAGGCGAATGCTTCGGTGGGTGCTTCCTATGTGATCAATGTCCAGGCGGATGAACCGATGGTGACAGGGGGTCAGATTCGAGCCCTGGGGGCGGCGGTGCGGGGTGGCGCACCGATGGCGACGCTGGCCACTCGGTTTGACAGGAGGGAGGACTTCCTGGACCCGAATCAGGTCAAGGTGGTCCTGGATAATCGGCAGCGGGCGTTGTATTTTTCGAGGGGGCCGATTCCTTATCCGCGGGATGAAATGGATACGTTTGACGCGTCCTGGCTGACTTCGCATCGCTGTTACCGTCACTTGGGCCTTTATGCGTTCCAGGCGGATTTTCTCCGAACGTTGACCGGTTTGCCTCCGGGATATCTCGAGCAGGTGGAGCGACTGGAGCAGTTGCGGGTCTTGGAGAACGGGTATTCGATCTCGGTCGCGCTGACCGACGAAACGACGATTGGAATCGACACACCGGAGGATGCCGCCCGTTTCGAGGCATACTTGATGGAATCCGGTTAAGCGGACGCGCAAGCTCAATGGCGAGGGGATACTCGTGTCCCGCGATTGAAATTGGCTCTTCACTATTTTGAATGGGTTCCGGATCGGAAACCTCTGTACCCTTCCGTACCCCGAAAGGTCGGGCCGAATGCGCCGTCCGCGTCAGGCGGAGGAGTGAAGCAGCAGCGCCGTTCTTCAGACGGCGGGATAGCAGCCACACCGAGCAGTGAGGCGCTGGAATACCGGGGTCAACGGGGGTGGAACGCGGCGGCGAATTCGGGTTGCGCGCTTTGCGCGAAGGAGTTCACTTTCTCTGCCAGAAATTCGATCCAGGCCGGATGGTCGTTCAAGCATGGAATGAGTTCGTAGCTCTCGCCTCCGGCCCCCAGAAAATCTTCTTTACCCTGGATGCCGATTTCTTCGAGGGTTTCCAGGCAGTCCGATACAAACGCCGGGGTAACGATCAACAGGCGTTTGACGCCTTCCTTCGCCAGGCGCGGGAATTCGAGATCGGTGTATGGCTTAAGCCACGGTTCTTTGCCGAAACGCGACTGAAACGACATGCTGTGTTTTTCGGCGGGGATGTTTAGTTTCGCGGCCACGTCCTCGACGGTGCGGAGGCATTGCGCCCGGTAACACGTGCTTTGCGCCGGGCTGCATGTATGGCAGCAGTCGGGGACCACGGTGCAGTGGGCCTTGCTCGAGTCGGCCTTGCGAAGGTGGCGTTCGGGGATACCGTGAAAACTGAAGAGGATATAGTCGTACGGCTCCTCCAGGTAGGGTTGAATCCGCTGGGAAAGCGCGTCGATATACCGGGGATCTCCGAAGAACGGGGGTTGGGCCGAGATCTTCATTTTCGGGGCGATTTTCCCGGCCAGTTCCCGAACGTGGGCCACCGCAGTTTCGTAGCTCGACATGGCGTAATGGGGGTAGAGCGGAATGAGGAACAGTTCATCGATCCGCCGGGAAGCCAGGCGTTCCAGAGCGGCACTCGTCGATGGTTGGCCGTAGCGCATCGCGATTTCCACCGGCAACTCGGTCTTTTCCTGAAGCAGACCCTGAAGTTTCCGGGTCAGGACGATCAGGGGAGCGCCTTCGGCGCTCCAGATCTTTTCGTACGCTTCCGCGGTCTTGCGGGGTCGAAAGGGCAGGACCTTGCAATACAGGATGTAGCTCTTGATCGGCTGCGGAGCATCAAACACCCGTTCGTCCGACAGGAATTCTTTCAAGTAGCGCCGTACGTCGGCAATGGCGGTTGAGTCGGGAGATCCGAGATTGGCTAATAGAACGGCTTTGCGCGTCATGATCAGGTAAAGGGATGAACGCGGCCCGACGTGATGTCAAACGGTTGGCGGACTTCGTGGCGACAGAGTGAGCGTTGATTTGCGTTTTGGTCCGGGGTGGGTTTGGTTGGCCGGCGGCATGCCGGAGGATTCGAGATTGCAGATTGAGCGGGAAGGGTCGGTACTCGCAGTGAGGATTCGGGGTGATTGGTCGCTTTCGGAACGGGTGCCCTCCTGGAAAGGGTGTCTGCTGAAGGTCGTTGGGGGAAAACCGGGCTTTACGGAGATCCGGGTGGATGTGGGAGATGTCGGCGCCTGGGACAGCAGTCTGCTTCTGATGCTGTTTCAGATACGGGACCACGCTGAGGCCACGCACGCTTCGTTTCGCCTGGAGAGGGCGACGGGTTGGCTGCGGGAAATACTCGAACATCGGCGTGTTCCGCGCGTTTCGGCCCGGGCTCCTGTCTCGCGCGACCGGTTGCGGTTTTTCACAAACATTGGCGAGCGGGTGCAGGTTTTCTTTCAAGCCGGGTTCATCTGGTTGGCGTTCCTCGGCGAATGCCTGTTCGGCGTGGGTCGGGTGGTCCGGCGCTGGCGGAAATTCCGTTGGCGCGATTCGTTGCTTTCGATGCAGCAGGCGGGGGCGATGGCGTTGCCGATCGTCGGCTTGATCAGCTTCCTGGTGGGCTTGATTCTCGCTTACCAGGCGGCGATTCAGTTGAGGGAGTACGGCGCGGAGATTTTTGTGGCCAATCTGGTAGGCCTCTCGGTGGTGCGGGAAATGGGTCCGATGATGACGGCGGTGATTCTGGCCGGTCGCACCGGTGCGGCGGTCGCCGCCCAAATCGGAAACATGCGAATGAACGAGGAAATCGACGCGTTGGAAACACTGGGGATCCAGCCAGTGGATTTTTTGGTCCTTCCCCGGATTCTGGCGTTGGTCCTGATGGTTCCGTTGCTGACCGTGTATGCCAACCTGTTGGGCGTGTTCGGGGGTTATGCGGTGGCGGTCAGTGTGCTTGATATCGCGCCTTCGGCTTACTGGTTCCAGT
>SLOW01000328.1 GCA_007132315.1 Opitutales bacterium | reverse complement strand
CCAAGGTTCGGCGCTTCGACGATCTGCCGCTGGAGGCGAAATCCTATTTCGCCGGCATGGTGCGCGCGATCATCGCTTGCGCCTTTCACGACGAACCGTGGCCGCCGGAATTGCCCAACATCCGCTACCTCGGCGTCGGGCCCGACCCGTCGCAGATCATCAAGGACATCCCCCCGACAACCGAATTCCTGGCTGATTTCGGCGCCCACCCCCCTCCCGAACGGACGGCGGACGAAAGCAAGGGAAGGTAAACCGTCTTCCCGATACCCGGGAAGCGCTTTCCGCCGCCGTCTGAAGAGCGGCACGGCTGATTCCGTGCCGCGTCAAGCAGGTCGGTGCTTGAGCCTGAATTACTCACCGAACAACCCAGACTTGGATTCTGTCGGGTTTCGCCGACAGATTCCTGAAAGAGGAACCAACATCAACCGGCGCGTTCGCGGAACCGGCCGTGTGAACTGGAATCAGAAGCGGGGCACGAGAATGCGATCGATGCGGTGCAGAACCCCGTTCGACGCCTCGATATCACGTTCCACCACCGCGGAGGTTTCGAGAAAAAACCGGTCCGACTCCGAGACATATGTCAGGCGCGTTCCGGCCAGTGTTTCCACTTCCTGTTCGCCTTCGCCACGGCGGTCGCCGGACAGAATGGTGTCCTCGATCATGTGATTGCCCACCAAGCGCTGCCGGTAATGCTTCTGACTGGGATGCATCAGCAGGTCAATCAATTCGGTGTCCAGTAGGTCGAACGCGTCGTCGCCGGGAGCGAACAGCGTCAGCGGCTCATCGCCCTCCAGCATCTCCACCAGATCGGTTTCGGCCACCACATTGAGAAACATATTAAAACGGCCGCTCTCCCGGAGCAGCTGGTACAGCGTCTTCTCCTCCTCCGTGTTCTCCTCGGCTCCAAGCCCGGGCGCGAAAAGCGCCGCAATCAGCGCCGCAATCAGCACCGCAACGCAGCAGCAACGAAACCGGTTTCGCCGAAAAACATGACCGGGAGTCGAATATCGCATGACAGCCGATACGACAACGGGGCCCTCTCTGACAAGCGAAATCGCCGCACTAGGAGTCTGTCGGGCTTCGCCGACAAGCTGCTAACCTTGGAGAACGGACTCCGACTCCGACGGTGCGGGCCCGAGTCGTTCCAACGCTTCCCCGATCAGATAAATCGACCCGGTCAAAACGACGGTATCACCCGCTTCGCCGGCCGAGCATTCCCCCGGGACCGGGAACAGTTCCCCGAGCGACGAGCGGTGCACGGGGCCGGCGAAACTGCCCTCCAGACAGGACTCCAACAGGTCGAACGGCGTGGCCCGGTGCTGATTCGCTCGCAGCAGATGGATCTCGCGGGCGTACCGGCCGATCACCGCGAGCAGGGAACGCGCGCGCGGCTCGCCGAGGGTGCCCACCAGAACCACCGGCCGGCGCCCGGTCTGTTCCACCAGATGTGCCAGGTTTCGCTCGAGCCAAACCGCGGCTTCGCGATTGTGGGCCGCATCGAGGATGATATGCCGTCCCCCGGCTTCCAGGCGCTGCCAGCGGCCATGCCAGCTGACCGTCCGCAACCCCTCCGCCACCGCGGCCTCCGAAACCGGCAGACACTCCGCCGCCGCGCGCAGCGCCAGCACGGCCGTTCCGGCGTTGAGGCGCTGGTGATCACCCTCCAGCGCGCAGCGGGGACAGGCGTCGCCGTCCTTGCCGAACGCCTCGGCCAGGGCGAACACCCGGGACCCGCGCGCCCGCGCGATCGCGCGAATGGGCGCCTCCGCCTCGGGTTCGAGCCGGCCCAGAACGACCGGTATGCCGGGTTTCACAATGCCCGCTTTTTCGACTGCGACCCGCGCCAGGGTATCGCCCAGTTGCTCGCAGTGATCGAGCCCGATCGAGGTGATGACGGACACCGCCGGGGTCACGACATTAGTCGAATCCAACCGGCCGCCCAGTCCGACTTCAACCACGGCCGCGTTCACGCGCTCCCGCGTGAAATGCAGAAACGCCATCGCGGTCATGAACTCGAAAAAGGTCGGATGGCGTTCCGGATCGCCTTCGGAGACCCGCTCCGCCGCCGCCTTCAGTTCGGCGGTGTAGGCCACAATGGCTGCGTCGCTCAGAATCTCGCGGTCGATTTGCACCCGTTCCCCCAGGCGAACCAGATGGGGCGACGAAAACAGTCCAGTCTTCCGGCCGGAAGCGCGGAGCATCGCCTCGAGCATCGCGCACACCGATCCTTTGCCGTTGGTTCCGGCGACGTGAATGATCGGATACCGTGTCTCGGGATTGCCCAGCTCGCGCAGGAAAGACGGCATCCGGCCGATCCCGTAACGCGAGCCCCGGTTGCGGAGACTGTAAAGGTAATTCCTGGTCGTTTCGTAATCCATAACACCCGGCGGGGTCCGGCGACCGTTCCCGGTCGCGCGACACCCCTGCCGCTTCGGTTCATTCCGGTTGTGTCACCGCCCGCTAGCACCCTCCGGCCCCACAAAGGCCGACTCAGGCGGGCACGCAAGTCTTGCCCCGATAAAAAGCCCCCAGCAGACTGCCCAGACGGTCGCGCATTTCCGGGCGCGGCACGATCTGGTCGAGCAGCCCGTGTTCGAGCAGGAATTCCGCCGTCTGAAAGCCCTCCGGCAACGCCTGTTGCGTGGTTTCCTTGATCACGCGCGGACCCGCGAACCCGATCAGCGCGCCCGGCTCGGCCAGGATAACATCACCCAGACTCGCGTAACTGGCCATCACTCCCGCCGTAGTCGGATTGGTCAGCACCGAGACATAGGGAAGACGTTTTTCGCGCAGCCGCCCGAGTGCCGCACTTGTTTTCGCCATCTGCATCAGACTGAGAATCCCCTCGTACATCCGCGCTCCGCCCGATGTGGAAATCACAACACAGGGGATGCTTTGTTCGATGGCCCGTTCGATCGTACGCGTGACTTTCTCGCCCACGACCGACCCCATACTGGCTCCGAGAAATCGGAAATCCATCACCGCGATGGAAACCGGAATCCCGTGAATTTTCCCCAGGCCCGAATAAACCGCGTCCTTGCGCCCGGTCTTTTTCCGGTGCTGCTTGAGTTTGTCCTCATAGGAAGCCACGCCGGTAAACTTGAGCGCGTCCACAGAAACCAGATCGGTGTCGCGCTCTTCGAAACTGCCTTCATCGAGCAACGCGGCCAGACGTTTATCCGGATCGATCGGAAAGTGGTAACCGCTATTGGGCACAACCATCTGATTCTGCTCCAATTCCTTGTTGTAAATGATCTCCCCGCTGATCGGACACTTGTTCCAGAGTCCGATCGGAATATCTTTCTTCTTCACCGTGACGGTGGAGTACTTCGGTTTGCTGAATAAAGCCATGATGACTGGGAAATTGTGTTAGCCGTGGCCGAAAGTCGCCACATCCACCCGGTTCGCACCCCTGCGGCGCAGAACCCGGGCGCACGCGTTCAAAGTCGATCCCGTGGTGAATACATCGTCAATCAGCACATAACGCTTCCTGCGAATCAAAGAAAAATCCGGTGAAATAGCAAAGGCATTTTTGAGATTGCGCAGACGCTTCTCCCGGTCGAACAGCGTCTGCGATTCCGTGTCCGCGGTCTTAACCAGCCCTTCCTCCACCTCCGTGGCTTCGCTCAAACCGGCCAGCGTTTCGGCCAGCAGCAGACTTTGATTGAACCCGCGTTCCCGCCGTTTCCTCGGATGCAGCGGCACCGGCACGAGCACGGCTCCCGCGAGAAACGCACGTAGCGGCTCAGCCCGGGACAGGATTTCCCGCATGTCTCGGAGGAGGTGGATCTGGCCACGGTACTTCAGCCCGTGAACGAGCGCGCGCACCGGCCCGCGCACCAACACCCCGGTACACCCCGTGCCGAAAGCGGGCCGCAGGAACAGACAGTGCGGGCACACCCGGTCCTCGTCCGCCTCCCCGAAAAACGGATGCCCGCAGGTCGCACAGGCCGGCGGACGAACCCACCGCACCCGGCCGACACAGGAGTCGCACAGATGCGGAAACACGTCCCCCTCCACACCCTCCCCGCAGAACGCACAGGAACGCGGGTAGAGTAAATCGACGAACGGTTGCAGCCAACGGGCCGCGGGATGGTGGTGGCAGCGTGACATGGACGGGGTGTTTTTCGTGTCAAGGATAGCGCCCGGCCGCGAGAGTCAAAACATTTTGGATTTTTCTCACATTTTGCGCGAAGCGCAGGACGTAAATCCAAAATCCGCAATAATTCATCGTTCATGAATCAATACCACACCCGCTCCAAAAACAGGCCGTGGGCGGGCGCGGTGGGGATTTCGTGGGTGCGACAGCGGGAATCGAGGATTTCGCGCAGCCGCGAAGGCGGCAATCTGCCTTCTCCGACGCGAATCAGGCCGCCGGCCAGGGTTCTGGCCATGCGGTACAGGAACCCGTCCGCTTCCACCACAATGCGAATGCGGCGTCCGCGCCGGAAGACCTCGAGGCGGCGCAGGTCGCGCACCGCGCACTCCAGTTCCCTCGACCCGGTGGCCGAGAACGCGGTGAAGTCCCGCCGTCCAACCAGGGAGGTCGCGGCTTCCCTCATCGCCTCCGTATCCAGAGCCCGGTGACTGGCAACCCGGAATGGCGCATCGAACGGCAGCGGAAGCCCTTCCTGGAGGTAATAGGCGTACCGCTTTCCCGTGGAGGAGAAGCGAGCGTGAAACCGGCCGGAAACCCGGCGCGCCGAAAACACCAATACGGCCCCCGGGAGTCCGGTCCGCAAGGCGGCCAGGAGGGCATCCACTCCGTGCCCCCATACGCCGTCGAAATGAAACACGAACCGGCGCGCGTGAACGCCGGTGTCGGTCCGGGAACACCCGTGTATCCGCACCGCCCCGCCCAACACGTCGGCCAGCCGTTTCTCGATCGCATCCTGCACCCCGCTGCCGTCGGCCTGACTCTGCCAACCGCAAAAGGCGCCGCCGTCGAAGGCACAGGTACATTTCCACCGCATCGGAAAAGTCTCCAAAGCCAAAGAAAAACGGTCGAGCCGAAACCCAAAAAAAGCCCACACCACATCCCACGCCCCGAGCCGCCCGCCGAAATTGGGGGCTACTTTTTCCCCGTAGCTCCGCGCTTCAGCCGGAGCCCCTCTTCCAGCGCCCCTAGCCCCACATCCCGTTCCCTACCCCTCCGGTGGATGGCGGCGGTCGAGAAAGTCCTGCAGGATCAGGGCGGCGGCATGAGAATCGACGCGGCCCGATTTGCGATCGACTTTGGTCCCGCTCCGCCGGTACCGCGCTTCGGCCACGCTGGAGGTCAGGCGCTCGTCCACCAGATGTACCGGCAGGGAGAATCGATCCTTCAGTCGTTCCACAAACGCGTCCACTTCGCGCGCCTTAAACCCCGCGGAACCGTCCATATTGTACGGATAACCGACCACAAGGGTGTCAATCCCGCGTTCCCGCACCATCGCTTCGATGTGAAACCACCGCTCGGCCTTCTCCGTCCGCGCGGCGGCGGGCAAGGGCATGGCGATTCCGAGCTCGTCGCCCCAGCTCAGCCCGATCCGCTTCTCGCCGTAATCGATTCCGAGGTACCGGGGCATCGCTCACATCAGGGATTGCCAACGCGGATCGTCCCCGAGCTCCTTGACCAGTTTCTTGATGTCCTGAGCCTTGTCTTTGGGACAGACCAGCGTCGCGTCGCCGGTGTGCACCACGATCAGATCGTCCGCCCCGCAAACCGCCACCAGGTGGTCCGAATCCGAAATCACGATGTTGTCTTCACCCCCGGTCACCCGGACCGCGCCGCGCAAGGTGTTTCCGCGCTCGTCGGGTTCGAAGTGACGGGCCACAGCCGGCCAGGAACCGACGTCGTCCCAGTCGAATTCCGATTCGACGGTCATCACGTTCTCCGCCTTCTCCATCACCGCGTAATCGATGGAGATCTTGTCCAACCCGGGGAACACCTCCTCCAACACCGCGTCGAGCTCGCGGCCACCGTCCAATCCGTCCCGGATCTCCTCCAGCCCCTGGTAGAGGCCGGGGGTGTGTTCCTCAAGCGCCCGCGCGATCGACGCCGCCGTCCACACGAACATGCCCGCGTTCCAGAAATAATCGCCGGAATCGAGGTAACGCTTCGCGGTCTCCAGGTTGGGCTTTTCCACGAACGCCCGCACCCGGTACACCGAACGGCCGTCGATCTCCATCGCCTCGTCCCCCCGGTGAATGTAGCCGTAACCGGTGGCCGGCTCGGTGGGCGAAATACCGATAGTCACCAGCACCGGCTCCCGCTCCGCCGCCGAAAAGGCGGTCTCGAGAACGGTTTGAAAGCCGTCGCGGTCGCGAATCACGTGGTCCGCCGGGAGCATGGCGAGCGAGGCGTCCGGGTCCCGGCCGCGGACCAGCACCATGGCCAGCCCCACCGCGGCGGCGGTGTCCCGGCCCACCGGCTCGCTGACCACGTTTTCGGCGGGAACCGACGGGCAAACCGACAGCACCGCCTCGCGCTGTTCCCGGTTGGTGATAATGAAAATATTCTCCGGCGGCACAAAGCCGTCCAGCCGCTCCACCGTCTGCGTCAGCATCGGCTTATCGCCCACGATGGGCAGGAGGTGCTTGGGACGGTGCAGACGACTCTGCGGCCAGAAACGCTCGCCTCGCCCGCCGGCCATGATGACTACGAATCGTTTGCTCATCACTCCCGAACAGAAGAAAGAAACGGTGAAAACTCAACCTCGAAAGACGACGGCCCCCGTGTTCCCCGGATTCATTCCCCCCTCAGATGGGCCAGGATCAGATCGTGAATACCTTCGGCCGGGATGGTGCCCTCTTTCAGCAATCCCGGCCTATTCGACGCCACCAGGGGGCCGGCGGCGGCGGTCTCGGCGGGCAGGCCGTGGGAGCCTTTGACCAGGTCGCCGTGGCGCGGGATGAGATCCATCACGTACCGGAAGCCCAGTTTCTTCTGCAGCAGGCGGAGTGAGGCCTTGACTCGCGGCAAGGAGATCGCCGGATCGATGAACAACTCCGCCGGGTCGAAACCGGGTTTGTTGTGGATATCGACGTTGGGCGCAAAATCCGGCGCCTTCCGGTCATCCAGCCAGTAGTAATAGGAAAACCACGAGCCGGGTTCGGCCAGGGCTACCAGTTCGCCGGAACGCGGATGGGCAAGCCCGCGACGGGCCTTCCCTTCCGCGTCGAGCAATTCACCGACGCCGGGAACGCCACTCAAGAGCTCCCGGACCGGTTCGAGATCGCGGGGGTGGCGGACGTATACATGGGCGATCTGGTGGTCCGCCACCGCAAACGCCCGGCTGCCGCCCGGAATCAGGATCTCCTGCCCCAACTCCTCCCGCACCGTGATATACCCGGCCCGGCGAAGCACCCGGTTCAACGCGACCGGGTGATCGACCGGCGTGACGCCGTACTCCGAAAGGAGGATCACCGACACATCCCGCGCCTCGTAGAAACCGATCAAGCGCTCGCACACCCGGTCGATTTCCCGCAGATCCCGGGCCAGTGCCGGATCGCCGGGCCCCAGCCGCTGGAGGTTGTAATCGAGATGAGGCAAGTACACCAGCGTCAGCGTCGGAGCCATCTTTTCCTCTGTCAGCCGGGCGCAATCGGCGATCCACTGACTTGATCGAATATCGGTCAACGGCCCCCAGAAATTGAACAGCGGAAATGTCCCCAACCGCCCCTGCAACTCGTCCCGAAACCCCGCCGGCTCCGTGTATATGTCCGGCAACTTGACCCCGTCCGCCCGGTAAATGGGCCGCGGTGTGACCAGGTAATCGACGGTCGAGTTCATGTTGTACCACCAGAACAGATTCGCGCAGGTGAACGAGGGATCCTCGCGCTTCGCGGTTTCCCAGACCTTGGGCGACTCCACCAGACGGTTCGACTGACGCCAGAACTTGATCTCGTCCATTTCCCGGAAATACCACCCGTTGGCGACAATGCCGTGCCGGGAGGGCTTTTCGCCCGTCAGGTACGTCGCCTGGACCGAACAGGTCACCGCCGGAGTCAACGGCCCCGCGTTCGCCATACCGCCCCGGCCGATCCAGCTGGACAGAAACGGCGTGTGCTCCCCCAGTAATTCCGGAGTCAACCCGACCACGTTCACGACCACCGTCCTTCGCATAAAGTCTCCTCTCTCCGTCGCCCGGGCACCGGGCAACCGGACGTCATTCGCCCCGCGTCATGCATCACCCGAACCGGCGGCGACACCGAGCATTTCCAGCGTCCACCGGTATTCCCGTTCAATGGAGTCGAGCAAATCGCCCTTCAGCTCCGCCGGGAGAACGTCCCAAGTGTAGGTTTCGATCTCCAGGTGCCGGGACAGTCCGCGGGACCGCACCGCCTCGAGAGCGTCGCGGATATCCTCGCGGGTTGAATGCAGCCCGCCGAACTCCGCCGCGAAGACCGGTACATGAAAGTGAATACGCCACTCCCGCGGCCGTTTGTCGCGCGGTGCCTCCAACGCCTGGGGCAAATCCCGGTAACGGCGAATCCTCCCGTCCGCGTTTCGTTCGACCACCTGGTGCAGGTAGGTCGATTCCGCGAACGCTTCCAGGCGCCTCACCTGATCGTCGTCCGCCGGTTCGCCGGAAAACAGCAAGCGCAACGCCGCGCTGATCTGCACCTTGCCGATGCCGATTCCGGCCGCACACAACCGGTCGAGTGCGGCCACGGGATCCTCGAACTCCACGGCGAAGTGACAGGTGTCGTAACACACCTGAATATGACGCCGGATCAACGTTTCCGCGCGTTCGCGCGTCATGCCGTATTCGTTCTCCAAATACAGTCCGCCTGCCTCGCGCAGAGGCCCGTTAAAGAAGGCCGCCGTTTCGACGCTCGTCTCCAACAGGCAATCCGGTTCCGGCTCCAGGTCGAGGTGCAGCCATCGACCCGTCCGCTCCTCGACCTCGGCCATCTCCCGGGCGAGCGCGGCCAGGCGCCGGGCACATTGTCCGAAAGCCGCCTCCCGCTCCGGCCCCTCCGGAATCCAGAACTTATAGGAAAGCGGCGAGGTTGAAACGCTCCCCTCCCCGCCCTCCGGCAACAACCCCGAGAAAACCGTCATCAGATCCCGTGTGTAGGCGACCCGTTCGTCCGTCCGCCAATCCGGCGCATAAACCGCCTCCTTCACCCGCGTCCCGTGAAACGCCCCGTAGGGGAATCCGTTCATGGTAAACACGTACAGCCCCTCGGACACCAGCCACTCCCGGAACGCCCGCAGGCGCGAGGACTCGGTCAGTTCCCGCGCCGCCGTCGCCGACAACCGCAACCCGACCCCAAAAGGGGCCTGCGGTGACAGTCTCGCTTTCAACGCCGGGAGATGCACGCGCAACTGATTCCAGGTTTCGTCGAGCGTTTCACCCGGATGGATGTTGCTGCAATATGCAAGGTAGCCGGCCGGCTTTCCGTCTATCTTCATCCTGATATCAGCGGTTCCACAGTATCGATACCCAGCCTTCTG
>SLOW01000181.1 GCA_007132315.1 Opitutales bacterium | reverse complement strand
GGAATGAACCCGGCCCCGATTCCCTGAATCTTGTGCGGGCCCGGGTTTCCGCCCGAGATGACGGGGCTGGCCTCGGGTTCGACCGCGACACTGAGCAGTTCGCGCCGCGACTTGATGACCTCGGACACACCTGTGATGGTGCCGCCGGTCCCCACGCCGGCCACGAAAACGTCGATTTGCCCTTCAGTCGCGCCCCAGATCTCCTCCGCGGTGGTACGCCGGTGGATCTCGGGATTGGCGGGATTCTCAAACTGCTGCGGCATGTACGCGGCGCCCTTCTGTTCGTCCAGGATCTCCCGTGCTTTGCGCACGGCGCCCGGCATACCGTCGCTCCCCGGCGTCAGAACGATTTCGGCCCCCAGCATGCGCAACAGAACGCGTCGTTCCACGGACATCGTTTCCGGCATCGTGAGGATGAGCCGCAAACCCTTGGCCGCGCAAACGAAAGCCAGGGCGATTCCCGTGTTGCCGGAGGTCGGCTCGACGATGACGGAACTCCCCTTGATGAGCCCGTCCTTTTCGGCCGCTTCGATCATGGCGTAGCCGATTCGATCTTTGACGCTGGCCAGCGGGTTGAAAAATTCGCATTTGAGGTAGATCTCAGCCTCCACTTCGGCGGCGATCCGGTTGAGTTTCACCAGGGGCGTGTTGCCCACGGTCGCGACAATATCGGAGGAGATGCCTGACATACGTGCCGGCGAGTGTCCGGAGGATGCCCGGTAAAGTCAAGCCGTCGCGCGAAGGCGGCGGCCGGGAATCAGTCAGCGCTTCCGCGAACGGCTGCGGGGGCCGTAGCTGCGGATGGGTGCGTTGCGTTGCTGGGCGTTGGCGTTCTTCAGGCGGTAGGTGATTCTCGCCTTGTCCAGGTCGTAGGGACTCATTTCCATTTTGACGTAATCACCGGTGGTGATCTTGATGAAGTGCTTCCTGAGCTTGCCCGAAATGTGGGCCAGAACGACATGATCGTTCTTCAACTGCACCCGAAACATCGTTCCGGGCAACACCGCCACAATTTTTCCTTCAACTTCGATCGCTTGATTATCCGCCATAAATGAGTGAGAGAAACAGCTCCAACTGGTAAACCTTAAAGAATATGAACATTGCGGGTGAAAAGTCCAGTACGATTCTGTACTCAATGCATCTCTTTTACGAAGTCAAACGCAATTCCGCCCGCGACGTCCCATTCCGGGCTGGTACGCCTGAACTCCCGGCAGCCGGATTCAGGCCGGAAGGCTCGCGAGGTTTGAATCCGACCCGGGATCCACACCGGACGAAGCGAGAGCACCCGTCACCGCGACCGGCATGAACGGCGATTCCAGCTCCACCTGCCCCTTTCCGAAACGTTACCCGTCGCAATTGCTTCGCGACGACACGTTTTTCATGACCCTTGCGTACAACCAGGCCATCGACGCCTGGCGGCGAAACGAGGTGCCGATCGGCGCGGTGATCGAATACGGCGGCGAGCCGGTCGGGGCCGCGCACAACGAGGTCGAATCCACGGGCGATCCGACCGCCCACGCCGAGATGCTCGCGATCACCCAGGCGGCGCGGGCGCTGGGCGACTGGCGTCTGAACGGGGCAACGCTGTACGTGACCAAGGAGCCCTGCCCCATGTGTTCGGGCGCCGCGCTGATGTCGCGATTCACCCGGGTGGTTTACGCCGTGCCCGACGCCAAAATGGGTTGTCTGGGAGGCGTGGCGGATCTCAACGGGATCGCCTCGCTCAATCACCACCTGACCGTGACGCGCGGCGTGCTCGAAGATGACTGTCTGGAGTTGCTGCGCGCATTCTTCCGCGAAAAACGCCTCGGCGGGCCATCCGCGGTTGACGAAATGGAATCTCCTGATTAAGTGGAATTTAATTCTCGATATAACCTAATCCTTAACCACCGAAGAAGAGATACTGTTATGGCCTACGAACTCCCAAAACTCGATTACGACTACAACGCGCTGGAGCCTCACATCGACGCCAAGACGATGGAGATTCATCACTCCAAGCACCACAAGACCTATGTGGACAAGGCCAACGCGGCCCTCGAATCACTTCCCGAACTGGCGGGCGAGGATGTCGATGTCCTCATCTCGGACCTGAGCCAGGTTCCCGAGAACAAACGCACCGCGCTGCGCAACAACGCCGGCGGGCACTCGAATCACCGCTTCTTTTGGAAGATCCTTTCCCCGAAAGGCGGCGGTGAACCCAAGGGCTCGCTGGCCGCCGCGATCGACAAGACCTTTGGCGGTTTCGAAGATTTCAAGAAACAATTCGGCGAGGCCGCCGTGGGCCGCTTCGGCAGTGGATGGGCTTGGCTGTGCAAAAAAGACGACGGTTCCATTTGCATCTGCTCCACCGCCAACCAGGATTCGCCACTGATGAAAGGTGTGGTGGAATGCCCCGGCAAGCCGATTATCGGACTCGATGTCTGGGAGCACGCTTACTACCTGAATTACCAGAACCGCCGCCCCGATTACATCGCGGCGTTCTGGAACGTGGTCAACTGGGACCAGGCGGAGAAGAACTTCCAGTCCTGATCCGAACCGGCTCAAGAACCCCAGGTTTAACCAACGGAAGGCGGGCGCCACGGCCCGCCTTTCTTTTTGTCCCTATCGTGGCCTCAGGAAGTCCGCCTGTGAGAGCTTCCCGAGATTGCCGCCGCTCAACGGGGTCGATTTCCCGGTCTTGCTGTCCAGAACGGCCAGAACTTCCCGGTCGGCGCTTCGGAGGGTGTAGACCAGGTGCCGTCCGTCGCTCAGCCAGCGCGGTTCCACGGCGTCCTGGGGCCCGCGGGTAACAAACCGGCTCTGCCGGGTGGAAAAATCATACACCGCCACGGCGAACCGCCCCGCCACCGCCGCGGTGAACGCCACCTGGTTCGGATCGACGGGGTTCCAGTCCGGCTCGGCGCAATAACGGCTGATATCGGTGGGAATGCGCCGTACGTTGTCGCCCTGGGCGGTCATGCGGTACAACTGCGGCCGGCCGTCACGATCGGAAACAAAAATCAGGTCCCGCCCGTCCGGCGACCAGGTTGGCGATGATTGCACGCTCCCGCCGGTCTGGGTGAGACGGCGCGGATTGCGCGCGGAATCGTCGGCCACATAGACTTCGGGGGTTCCCTCTCCCGACAACACCATCGAAATCCGGCGTCCGTCGGGACTGAATCGGGCGCCGGTATTGGTCCCGCGGAATGTCACCAGAGGCGTCCGCCGCATGGCGTCGAGATCGATTGAAAAGATGTCTGGAAATCCGGAGCGGTAGTAGCTGGTGTAAATGATCCGCCTGCCGTCGGGCGACCAGCGGGGGCTGACCGATTTCGAGCCGTCCCGTGTGAGCTGACGCATTTCCCCCAGGAACATGTCCGCCATATAAACCTCGCGGCTCCCGGTTTCCTGACCAATGAACGTGAGACGTCCGGCGAAATAACCCGGCGCTCCGGTGGTTCTCCGCACGGCCACGTCGGCGGCTCGCAGGGCCGCGTTCCGGCGCGATGCCCCGGAGACAGACTCCTCGTGGAGAACCTGAAGGGGCGATCCCGACTGGATTCGCAGCCGCACCCCGTCGCCGCCTCCGGCGGTGAAATCGAAGACAAAATCGGCGTCGCGCTCGCGTCCCGCCATCTCGAATTGTCCGTGGGTGCGGAAGGCGCGGCGCAGCAAACTCTGGAGCGAGGCGTCGTCCGAGGTTACCTGAACATTGAATACCCGTTCGCCCCGGGCAACGATATCGCCGATATCGACCTGGCGCCCCTGGGCGCGCAGCTCCGTGCCGGCGACACAGGCAATGGACAAAATCAGCAGGAAAACAGCGTACTTAGTCATGAATACCCGGAACGGTTGATTCCGGCCGGACTGAAAAGCGATCACTCCGGCCCATAAAACTGCCACTATTAAACGAACCGTCATCCGACAGAGCAATCCCGGATCCACCGTCGCGGCGCGGTTTTTTTTCGATCGCGGTTTCCCCCGCGACCCCCGCTCCATTTCCCACACTCAATCGATGCGGAAGGTCAGATTCGGGGTGTAACTCTCGCGGTCGGGAGGAGGATCGAACGAGCCGAGCCGCTCGAAAGCCTCGACAATGGAGCGGTTGAACGCGTCGCTACCCGAGGAACCGACCACCCGGGCGCCGCTGACCCGGCCGTCGCCGGAGAGGGAAAACCGCACGGTCGCACTCATCCCCGCCGTGGCCGAGGAGGGCTGGTTCCAAGCGCGTTCGATGGCCGTGCGAAGCCGGGCGAAATACCGTTCCAACTCCCGTTGGTCGCTGTCCGACAGGCGGCTGACCAGTTCCTGGTCGCTGTCCGACCGCATGACCGACTGGAGGTTGCTCCGGATATTGGACGTGTCGATACGCGGCGCTTCCACCTGCCGGCGCTGCTGGGGCCGCGGGCGCGCTTCCGGTTCGCGCGGGGCGCCGTGGCGTTCCCGGAATTCGGCCAGGGACATCCGTTCGGGCTCGGGTTCCGGTTGCGGTTCGGGTTCCCGCCGCGGTTCGGGTTCGGACTGCTGTTCGGGTTGGACCCGCGGCTGCGGTTCGGGTCGCGGGCGCTCGCGGGGTGTGGTCGGCGGCAGTTCCACTGCTTCGAACTCGAACTCGGGCAACTCCATCTGGCGCGTGCGCCGTGCCTCCGTTTCGGCCGGTTGATCGGGTTGCGCCCGTTCGGACGGCGCGTCGTGAAGCTCGAACACCAACGGCTCCGGATCCCGATCGCGCGGGTTGACCAGGTAACCAGTGAACAACAGCGCAAACGCCAGCAAGTGCAGCGTCACCGCGATCATGAACGCTCTGCCCGATGGTTTCTTCATCTCGATTTCCGATATTCTAATCCACACCCACCTGGGTGTCCAAGCTGATTCTAGTCAGTTCGCTCGCTTTTATCAAGTTCAGCAGGTCCACCACCTCCTGATAATTCGCGGTTCCCGCGGCCCGCACGTTCAACACCACCTCCTCGCCGCTTTCCCGCAACTGCCGCAGGCGGGCGCGCATTTCCTCTTCGTCCACACGCTCCTCGCCGTACAGGTACATCCCCGGGCCTTCGACCCCGACCGCCTGGTAGCGCATTTCGGGTTGAACGCCGTCATCCTCGCGCTCCTCTTCGCGGGGAAGCTCCAGCGGAATGGTTTGTTCGAGCAGCGGCGTGGTGATCATGAAAATGATCAACAGGGAAAACGCCAGGTCGATCAGCGGGGTGACATTCGGCTCCGCCAAAGCACCGAGACGAGGATTTCTGCGAAAGGTTCTGGCCATGATCAGCGCGCTCGCATCATTCCGCCCACTCCTGCCGGCTTTCCATCTCGATCCGGTCCGCCAGCGTGCTGGCGAAGTTCTCCAGCTCCGAGATCATGTTCTTGCTGTGCGTGAGCAGAATATTGTAGCCAAAGACCGACGGGATGGCGAAAAGCAGGCCGGCCACCGTGGTCAGGAGCGCCCCCGAAACCCCCGGCGCCAGCATTTGCAGCGTGGCGGTCGAACGCAGGGCCACGGCACCGAACGCGTCCATAACTCCCCAAACCGTCCCGAGCAGTCCCAGGAAGGGGGCGCCGGTCACAATACTGGCGAGGAACACCATGCGCGATTCGTACTCCGCGCTGCCGCGGGTCACACAGCGTTGAAGCGCGTTTTCCATATGACTGATCCGCAGACGGTTGGCTGTCTCCGGATCATGTGCGTCGAGATCCTCCGCGCGGCGAAAGGCGTCCATCGCCTCATGGTAGAGCCGGTTGTACGGGATGCCCGGCGCCCGCGGCTGGTTCTGGCCGAGCACGGAGGCCGTGTTCATCAGATGGTCTTCGAACGCCCGGTTCAGTTCACCCACGCGGCGAAGTTCGAGGTATTTTCCGATCATGATCGTCCAGGCGACGAGGCTGAACAGAATCAACGCCATCACGATCACCTTGCCCGCAACATTGGACTGAGCGAAATAGTTGAGGATGTTGGGCGCCGTGTCCGCCAAAGGAAAAAGCAGCGAAAAGTGCTCGATCATATACGGAGCCAAACTTGGGCTTTTCAGCCGGACATTCAATCTTTATCGCAGGATTAAGGGTTGATGTTTCCACACCGACCTCCTTCTCTATAACCCACATTCGACATGAAGTTTAAAGAACACACACTGGAGGAACTTGAAGCCAAACGAAGCCGCATTTCTTCGCGTTTCGCCCTTGTCGGTCTGGACGGATTTGTCGATCGCATCGTGACTCCGGTGGCCAGCCGTTCCGGTCCCGGCGACGATTTCATGCCGATTTCGACCATCACGGAATTCGCGCGCCGGATCGATGAGGCCGCCGGCAAGAGCACCAATATCGAGCTCTATCCCCGGGAGGACCGCCTCGGCGGCAACGGGCCCATCATGGCCAATGCCCTCGTGACCGCCGGCATGAAGACCCGGTACATCGGCGCCCTGGGAAGCCCCGAGGTGTTGCCGGTTTTCCAGGAATTCGCCCGCAAGACCGAAGCAGTCTCGCTCTGCGACCCCGGCGCGACCAACGCGCTGGAGTTCACCGACGGCAAGATCATGCTCAACAACACGGCCGTCCTGGAGCACATCACCTACGAAAAGATCGTCGCCACCATCGGCGAGGGAAAATTCTTCGACCTCTTCTCCAGACTGGACCTGATCGCGATGGTGAATTGGACCATGATTCCGGCGATGACCGACATCCTCGGCTCCTTTCTCGACAAGGTGCTTCCCAACCTCCCGTCGCGCGACCAGCGGGTCTTCTTTTTCGATCTGGCCGACCCGGCCAAGCGATCGGACAGCGACATCAAGAGCGCGCTGCTCACGATCAAGCGTTTTCAGTCGCACGGGAAAACCATCCTGGGCCTCAACCTCAAGGAAGCTCAAACCGTCGGCCGGATTCTCGGCATCGGGGAATCCGACACCAATGCCGAAGGACTCAAACGGCTGGCCACCCGCATCCGCCAGGAACTGGCCCTGGGTGTGGTGGCCGTTCACCCGCGCGAATGCGCGGTCTGCGCGACTCGCGAGGACGCCTGGCACGTTCCAGGGCCCTACACTGAAACCCCCCTCACCACAACCGGCGCCGGGGACCATTTCAACGCCGGATTCGTGCTCGGGCAGTCCCTGAACATGACGCCCCTGGCCTCGCTCGCGCTGGGGGTGGCTTCGTCCGGCTACATGGTGCGCAGGGGCCGCGGCCCGTCGCTCAACGACCTGGACGCCTTTCTCCGGAACTGGCCCGCATAGAACCGAAAGAGCAAACCATGCAGCAGGGATTTTTCATATCGTTCGAAGGCTCGGAAGGCAGCGGAAAATCGAGTCAGATCGACCGCCTCGCCTCCCACCTCGACAGCCTGGGCCGCGATATCGTGGTCACCCGCGAGCCGGGCGGGACCGAAATCGGGGAGGAGATTCGCCATCTCCTCAAGCACAGCTCTTCGGGCAAAGACATGTGTCCCGAAACGGAACTGCTGCTCTTCGCCGCCAGTCGCGCGCAACTCGTCCGGCAGGTGCTCCGTCCGGCACTCGAGGCGGGAAAAGTGATTCTCTGCGACCGTTACCTCGACTCCACCACGGTATATCAAGGGGTGGCCCGGAAGCTTTCCAAAGACCCGGTCAATGTGATCAACAATTTCGCCGCAGGCGATCTGATGCCGGACCTGACCGTGGTGCTCGACGTGCCCGCCGAAGTCGGACTGCACCGGATCCGCCACCGCGTCTCCGATCTGCCGGACCGGATGGAAAAGGAAAACGTGCAGTTTTATCATATGGTACGCGAAGGTTACCTGGTTCTGGCAAAGTCCCTGCCCGAGCGTTTCCTGGTGGTGGACGGAACCCGCGACCTGGAGAGGATCGAAGCTGAAATCCGCGATGCCGTCATCGAACGCCTGGACTGATTCCCCCCTCGAATCCCGTCCCGCCGATATCCTTTTACGCGCGGCGGATGAGTCGCGGTTTCCCCAAAGCGTCATTCTGACTTGCCGCGACGGTACCGCGCTGGAGGCCGTGGCCGACGTCGTGGCCGAGCGGTTGCTCCGGCCCGCGACCGGGGACGTATCACAACACCCCGACCTGTTCGCGCTGCGTCCGGCCAAGAAGATGCGTCAGATCTCAGCTCAAAACACCCGCGAGCTGATCCGCAAGGTTCAGCATTCTCCCCGCCTGGGGGACAGAAAAGTCGCCGTCATCCACGAGGCCGAACGCATGCACACCGCCGCCGCCAACATCTTCCTCAAAACCCTGGAGGAACCGCCCGCCGACACGACCATCCTGCTCCTGACCACGCGGCCCTACGGCCTGCTGCCCACGATTCGCAGCAGGTGCCTGACCTTCCGGTTTCCCGACGTCGCCGATGAAACGCCCCTCGAAAGCATGCGGGAATGGATGGCCGTCTATCGCGCGTGGTTGGAACGGATCGCCGAAGGGGTTCGCCGCCCGCCCGAGGTTTCGGCCGCCACGATCACGGTATTCGGCCTCCTCACCCGCTTTCAACAGGCGCTCGAAACCGAAATCGCGCGGACCGCGGAGGCCGCGGGAAACAGCCGAACGGACCGGCTCGACGACGATGAACGGAGCGCCTTCGAGGAAAGCCTCAAGGTGGCGGTGCGCCAGCGCTTTTTTCTGGAAATCGAAAAGGCCACCCACGCGTTCGCCCGCGAGCTGGCCCGAAAACGCGGCGCGTTTCCCGTCCGGGCCCTGCGTACGGCGGTCGATCGACTCGAGCACAGCGCCGCCCTCCTTCGCCTCAACCTCAAAGAGCAGGCCGCTCTGGAACATTTCCTTCTCCAGTCGTTACGGATATGGGCAAGGGCCTGACACGCCCCTTCCTCGCGCAACCTACACCGACAATCATGAAAACACACCACGTCCTCCCTCTCCTGTTCGCCATTTTAGCTTCCGCGACGATCGCCCGCGGAGCGGACACACACCCCTCCCCGGAAACCCAGGAGCTCGCCAATCAGGCCAACCGGGCGATGGCCGAAGAAAACTGGACGGAAGCCCGGCAACTGCTGGAAACCGCGCTCGAACAGACCCCCGACGCCCCCGAACTGTGGATCGGCAGCGGCTTCACGCTGGTCCGCCTGGACCGGATCGAGGAGGCTCGCGAAAGCTACGAAACGGCCCTGGCGCTCTACGAGAAACGGGTGGAGGAGGAACCGGACAACGCTGGCCTGGTGATGAACGTCGGCTACACCTACGTGTTGCTCAACCGCCGGGACGACGCCATGGCTTATCTCGAGGCCGCCGCGGAACACAACCCGGACGAGCCCGTATTCGAACGGTTTTCCGCCATCGTGGAGGGCCTCGAAGAAAACTTTTCCGAGTTCATCATTCCGGAGCACGAGCCGGAATAAACCGTTGCGCTTCCTCACTCAACCCTAACGTTGCAAACGTGTTCTGGAAAACGATATATAAGATGCTTTTTTCCAAAAGGTTTTGAAAATTTTTGGCGATTTTCAAAGCCTCACAATAAATGGGGTTTGCCAGAACACTAAATCGCACAAGCCCGCCGTG
>SLOW01000072.1 GCA_007132315.1 Opitutales bacterium | reverse complement strand
TTCGACGATTTTGCCTTCGGTCATGACCAGGACTTCGTCGCTGATGTGTTCCACCACGGCAAGGTCGTGGGCGATGAAGAGGTAGGTGAGACCGAGTCGCTCCTGGAGGTCCTGGAGAAGGTTGACGATCGCCGCCTGCACCGAGACGTCGAGGGCGCTCACGGGTTCGTCGCAGACGATGAAGTCCGGCTCCACCGCCAGGGCGCGGGCGATGCCGATGCGCTGGCGCTGGCCGCCGCTGAACTCGTGGGGGTAACGTTCGAGGTGATCGCGCGCCAGGCCGACCTGGTCCAGGAGGTTGGCGGAGCGCTTGCGGCGTTCCGTGCGCGACATGCGGGGAAAGTGGATGGTGAGGGGCTCGGCCAGGATGGACTCCACCGTCATGCGCGGGTTGAGGGAGTTGAAGGGGTCCTGAAAGATCATCTGAATCTTTTTCCGGTACGGGAAAAAGGATTTGCGGCTGAATCCGGTGATGTCGGTCCCGTTGTAGCGGATGGTTCCGGCGGTGATGTGGGTCAGTTTGACGATGGAGCGGCCGATGGTCGTCTTGCCGCTGCCGCTCTCGCCCACCAGTCCGACGGTACTGCCGCGGGGGATGCGGAACGACACGCCGTCCACGGCTTTGACGTGGTCCACCACGCGGCGAAAAACCCCGCCGTACACGGGGAAGTGGACCTTGAGGCCCTCGGCTTCGAGCAAGGGTTTTTCGGTTTGGCTGGCGGGATCGGCGGTCATGTGGACTGGCTTTTCTCCAATTCGGCGTAGTCGATGGTGGTGAGCCGGCGCTGCTGTTCGCCCAGTCTCGGGATGCAGGCGATGAGGGCCTTGGTGTAGGCGTGCCGGGGGTTCGACAGGATGGTATCGGTCGGGCCGGCTTCGACGATTTTTCCCCGGAACATGACGATCACCTTGTCCGCGAACCCGGAGACGATGCCGAAGTTGTGGGTGATGAGGATAATCGACATGCTCATCCGCCGGCGGATGTCGCGCATCAGGTCCATGATCTGGGCCTGGATGGTGACGTCGAGGGCGGTGGTGGGTTCGTCCGCCACCAGCAGCCTGGGGTGGCAGACCAGGGCCATGGCGATCATGACGCGCTGCTGCATCCCGCCGCTGAGCTGGTGGGGGTAATCCTTGAAACGTTTTTCCGGGTCGCGGATCTGCACCAGGTCCAGAGCGCGGATGATTTCGGCGCGCACGTCCTTGACGTCCGGGCGGTGAAGCTTGATGGCTTCGGCGAGTTGGTTGCCGATGGTGAACACCGGATTCAGCGAAGTCGCCGGTTCCTGAAAGATGTACGCGATTTCCCGCCCGCGGTAACGGCGGATCGCCCGGTTGGAGCACGCCACCAGGTTTTTGCCGTCGAACAGGACCGCGCCGGTGACCCGGCACACCGGTTCCTCGGGGAGCAGGCGCGTGAGCGACATCGCGGTGACGCTCTTGCCGCTGCCGCTTTCGCCCACCACCGCGAGGGTTTCTCCTTTGTTGACCGCGAACGAAATCCCGTCCACCGCGCGGTTCACTTCGCCCCGGGAGCGGAATTCGATCACCAGGTCGCGCACCGCCAGCAGCGGTTCCTGGGTCTTTTCGGCGGATGGATTTTCGTCGGTCATGGCGTCTCAGCGGTTGAGGAACTTTTGCTTGGGATCAACAATGTCGCGGAAGACGTCGCCGAGCACGTTGAACGCGATCACGGTGACGAAGATGGCGGCTCCCGGCAGGAGAAGCCACCAGAAATTGAGCATGAACACTTTCATGTCCTGGGCCTGACTCAGCATGAGGCCCCACGAGGCGGAGGGTTCCTGGATGCCCAGGCCGAGGAAACTCAGCGCCGCTTCGCCCAGGATGAAGGCGGGAATGCTCAGGCTCGCCGCGACAACGAGGTAGCTGAAAACGTTCGGGAGAATGTGCTTGCCGACGATTTTCAGGGGGGACTGGCCGAGGACTTCGGCCGCCATGACGAACTGGCGGTTGCGCAGCGACAGTGTCATGCCCCGGATGATACGCGCGGTACCGCCCCAGGCCAGGAAACTGAGGATGATGACGATCAGGAAAAACGTCTGGCCCGGCGACAGCTCGTCGGGAAAGGTTCCGCGCAGAACCAGGAGCAGATAGAGGCCGGGGACGGCCATGACCAGCTCGATGAAACGCATCGTGAGGTTGTCCCAGATGCCCCCGAAGTAACCGGCCAGGCCCCCGGCGAGGAATCCGAACACCATGATGATGGCTATGCCGACGAGTCCGATCGACAGGGAAATGCGCGCGCCGTACAGCAGGCGCGAGAAATTGTCGCGCCCGGTCTCATCGCTGCCCAGCAGGTAGATGCGGTCGGGTTCATCGACCAGGAAGAGGTGCCGGTCGGTCGGGATGAGGCCCATCAGGCGGTAGTCGTGTCCGCGTGCGAAAAAGCGCACCGGTGCGCCTTCGCCTTCGATTTTGCGGTAAACCATGTCGTCGGGATCCGCCAGTTCGTAGCGCTGGACGTGGAGGCGACCGTTTTCCCAGAAAAGCGCGGTCGGCGGGTGGTAGGTTTTCTGGAGACTCTGGTCCGGCGGGGTGTAGGGCGAAATGAAGTCCGCGAACAGGGCGACCAGGTAAAAGCATCCCAGCAGGATCAGCACAGCCAGTCCCAGCGGCCGCTCCATCGCCTGCCGAAACAATCCTTTTCTCCTAGTCATAACGAATCCGCGGGTCGTTCCAGGCCAGGGCGATATCGGCCAGCAGGTTTCCGAGAATGAGCATCGTGCTCGACATCACCAGCGCTCCCAGCACCACGAACTGATCCTGTTGGAGGATGGCGTGAAAGATCATGTGTCCGATCCCCGGGTAGTTCATGACGATCTCCACCATCAGGGCGCCGCTGACGATGGAGGAGAACGCGAAACCGGCCGCCGTGATCAGGGGGTTGATGGCGTTGCGGAAGACGTGACGGAACATCACGATGCCCTCGGGCACCCCTTTTGCGCGGGCGGTGGTGACGTACTCCGAGCGGATGTTGTCGATAAAGTTGGCCCGCATGATCCGCATGATGCTGGCGATGCTGCCGATGCCGACGACGATCGTCGGGAGGATCAGGTGGTGGGCGACGTCGAAGAACCGGCGCACCGGCGACATGAATTCGAACTCGGTCGAAGTGAAGCCGCCGAGCGGAAACAGTCCTGTCCGGGCGGCGAAAAACAGGGCCAGCAGGGCGAGGAAGAACTCCGGGATCGACAGCGCGGCGTAGGCTAGAATCGAACTGATGCGGTCGAAGATGGAGTCCTTGTAAATCGCCGCCAGGACGCCGAGGGGAATGGCGATCACCCAGGCGAAAGCCAGCGAGGTGACGGAGAGAAGTATCGTCGCCGGCAGGCGCTGGCCCAGCAATTCCCATACATCGACTTTGTAGTGGAAGGAATAGCCGAAATCGGAGCGCAGATCCCAAGGGACGACGTTCTTGAGCCAGAGGAAGTACTGCACGTACCAGGGGTTGTCGAGGCCGAACTCGCGTTCCAGCCGCTCGATGTACTCCGGGTCGGCGTCGCGCTGCATGCGGACCTGATCGAGGAAGTCTCCCGGCGCCAGGTGCATCAGCATGGTGGCCATGAAGGTGATCCCCAGCAGCATGGGAATCAGCGCGATCAGGCGTCTGGCGATAACCGTTTTCATGCTAGGGCAGCAGCCGTTGTTCGGCCCAGATCTCGTCGAGATTCCAGATCAGTGTGCCCATGTCGGGTGGATCGATGTTCCGCCAGCGGTTGCGCAGGCCTTCGTGGATATTCGGGGTGATGAGATAAATCAGCGGCAGTTGTTCGCTCATGATCGACTGCACTTCGTTGAAATATTCCCGTCGTTCCTCTTCGTCGAGGGTGCGCAGTTGCTTTTGCATCAATTCGTCGATCCGCGCCTCCCACTCCGTGGCCGGTTCGGGTTGGTTGGGATGCCAGACGTGCAGCCGGCCGCCGCTGCTGTAGATCGACGTGCCGCCGTGCGGGTCGCGCCCGCCGGTGAAACCGAGCAGGCCGGCCTCGTAGTTGAAGGATTCGGAGATTCGGTTGACGAAGTTGCTGAAGTCGATGAGTCGCAGCCGCACCTCGATGCCGAGGTCCTTCATGTTTTCCATGAACACGGTGGCCATGTTGGCGCGCAGGCGATTGTCTTCGTTGGTGATGAGTGAAAAGGTTACCCGGTTGCCGTGCTCGTCGTACAGGCGGCCGTTTTCTTTGCGGAAGCCGACTTCCTCGAGGAGGGCGAGCGCCTTTTCCGGGTCGTACGGGTAGGTTCTAACATCGGGATTGTACCACTGCGTGTTGGCCGGGCTGACCGAGCTCCAGAGGGGTTCGCCCCGGCCGAAGATGACTCCGTCGATCAGTCCCTGGCGGTCGATCCCGTAGGACACGGCCTGGCGGAAGGTTTGATTGGTGAACCATTCTAGCTTGTGCGGTTCGACGAAGGGCGTCCCGTTCTCGTTGGTTCCCGGGTTCTGGTTGAACCAGATGAAACTCGTGCTGGTGGAGGGGCCGCGGTCGTGGACGGTGTAGTCGTGGCGCTCGGCGTTGCGCCGGATCCAGCCGGCCTGGTCGGGTGTGATGCCCTGGTGGTCGCTCTGGCCGGAGGCGAACGCCACCATGCTGGCGTTCTGGTCCTGGACGAAGCGCTCGATGAAGAAGTCCACATAAGGCAGGCGCGCGTCTTCCCGGTCGGCCCGCCAGTAGTGGGGATTGGGTTCGTAGATCATGCGCTGGGCGGGCCGGAACGAACGGATGCGGAAGGGGCCGGTGCCCACGATTTGCTCCGGGGTTCGCGAGGCTGTGGAAATGGTCCACTGGCGCATCAGGGTGCCATCCGCGAAGGCGTCGATCAGCTTGTGGCGGGGCAGGATTTCGGTGCCGATGTAGAGGAGGAAGGGCGCGAAGATTTCGGCGGTGGTGAAGCGGACGGTGTGATCGTCGATCTTCTCCACCTCGAACGGCTCGCCCCCCGCCCGGAATTCCATCTGCTTGCGGTTGGGGTAACGCTCGTCGTAGATGGCCTTGAAGGTGAACACGACGTCGTCCGCCGTGAAGGGCTCTCCATCGCTCCAGCGCACGCCCCGGCGGAGGTGGAAGGTGAAGGTCTTGCTGTCCTCGGAAACGTCCCAGGATTTCGCCAGACCCGGGACCACCTCCTCCTTGACGGGATCAAAGCGGGTCAACCCGTCCAGGAGGCGCGCGATCGCCTCGGTCGAGGTCGCGTCCTCGGCCACCAGCGGATTGAACGTCGCGGGCGTTCCCGCCGACGTGCCGGTGAAGATATCGCCCTGCCGGCCGGGATCGCGTGCGACCCGCTCGATATCCTCCGGAACCGGGGCTTCCTCGCGAACGGATTCGATTTCCGCGGAGCAACCGCCCAGGAGCACGAGCAGTGCGATTCCCCCGGCTTGATACCTGTAGGCCCAGTGTTTGATTCCCATGAGATACGTATCGACCGGAGAACCGTAGATTCTATCCAGGAATTTTCAATGCTTTATCGTCTAGGGAGATAATGCGAATAATTCGCGATAATGTGTTGACATGGCCGCGAAAAGCTTTGTGATTGTAACAGCATGGCGGTTTTGCGACGTGGTTTTCGTCCGTGTCCCGCGGCCCTCTCCCTTCCGGCCTGGGGCTTCCGCTCGCGGGGCCACCGCCGTTTTTTCGCAATGTTTCAGGCAAGTAAGAGATTTCATGTTTTCGCAATTGGGGCGTTGAGCGTCGTCCTGACCGCCTGCGCGCCCTCCGGCAAATCGGGCTGGGAGGACAATACCGAAGGCCGGTTGCAGGTCGCGGCGACGTTCAGCATTCTGGGCGATCTGGCCGAACAGGTGGGCGGAGACCGGGTGATGGTGCGCACCCTGGTGCCGGTGGAAAGCGATCCGCACAGTTTTGACGCCAGTCCGGCGGAGAGCCGGACCCTGGCGGGGGCGGACTTGCTGGTGGAGATCGGGCACGATTTCGAACCCTGGTTGGACCGCCTCTACCGGGCCTGTCGCTCCACGGCGTACCGGGTCGTGTTGACCGAGGGTCTGGCGCTGGTGCCGGCGGACCGGGGCCACGCGGCGGGACACGCCGGTAACGACTGTCGCCGGGCGGAAAAGGACCCGCACGCCTGGCACGATGTGCGGAAGACCATGAAGATGGTGGACGCGCTCCGTCGGGCCTTTTCCGAAGCCGATCCGGAGAACACCGGTGTTTATGAAGCCAACGCCGAACGCTATCTGGCGGAACTCGCCGAGCTGGACGCCTGGATTGTGACCCGGACGGGTGAACTCCGGGTGGAGGAGCGGAAACTGTTCACCCACCACGACGTTTTTGAGTACTTCGCCCGCCGTTACGGTTTCGACGTGGTCGGTACCGCGCTGACCGCGACGACCACGGCGGTATTCGATCCCTCCGCTTCCCAGGTCGGCTCTCAGATCCGGACAATCCGCGCCGTTGGCTTGCACGTCGTCTTTCCGGAAGTGGGAAGCAGCAGCCAACTCATTTCCCGCATCGCCGGCGACGCCGGCGCCCGGATCGGGCCGCCCCTTTACACGGATTCCCTGTCCCGGGAGGGCGGCGAGGCGTCATCGTACATCGCCATGATGCGGTACAACGTCGAGACCCTGGTCGACCACTTGAGTGCGGGATTCGATGAACTCTAGCACCCGGGCTGCCGTGCCGGCGCCGGGAAGGCGTGCGTTTCAACGGGGGCGGTACGGACAGGATGGCCGCGGTCTTCTGGACCTCCGGGCGAATCCGGTCCCGCCTCCGGTCGTCCTTGCAATCGGAAGCCGGATTTTCTCTGATGAAATCGAACGGTGTTCAAGAAGCGACTCCTAACCTACAGCGGCTGCCATCATCCTCCTCCTGTCCGGGACGCTCCGGCTCTTGAGGTGGAGGATTTGTGCGCGCAATACGAGCGGAGCGGCGTCGCCGCGCTGCGGGATATCGGTTTGCGCGTCGAGCGGGGCGAGCGCGTCGCCCTGGTCGGACCCAACGGGGCGGGGAAATCGACGTTGTTGAAGGTGGTCGCCAACCTGCTGCCCATGCGGAGCGGCCGCGCCGCCATTTTCGGGCACCCGGTGGGCACCTGCCACCACCGCGTATCCTTTCTGCCCCAGCGCAGCGAGCTGGATTGGCGGTTTCCGGTCAATGTCGAGCGCCTGATCACGGCCGGCCGCTACGTTCACATGGGCTGGCTGCGCCGGCCGGCGTCGGCGGACCGGGAACTGGTGGCGCGGAGCATCGAGCTCCTGCAGCTCGACCACCTGCGCGAGCGCCAGATCGGCGACCTGTCCGGCGGCCAGCAACAGCGCGCCATTCTCGCCCGGACGCTCGTCCAGAACGCCGAACTGCTCCTGCTGGACGAACCGCTCAACGCCGTCGATGCCCGGACCCGGGGAATTATCACCGACGTCCTCGTTCGGCTGAAAGAGGAGGGAAAAACCGTGTTGATGGCCACCCACGACATCGGGCGGCTGGAATCGGATTTCGATCAGGCGGTGTTCCTGGTGGACGGGCGCCAGGTGGACGGCCCGCCGAATCAACCGCCGCCGGGGATTCTTTCATGAGCTGGTTACTCGATCCGTTCCATTACCCGTTTATGCGCATGGGGTTCCTCGCCGTGTTTTTCGTCGGGATCACGTGCGCCACCATCGGCGTTTACGTGGTCCTGCGGCGCATGGCGTTTATCGGCGACGCCCTCGCCCACACCGTCCTGCCCGGCATCGTGATCGCCTATTTTTACGGCTGGAACCTGTTTTGGGGGGCTCTCGCGGCCGGCCTGATCACGGCCCTGGGCATCGGGTGGCTGTCGCGCCGGCAGGAACTGCGGGAGGACACCGCCATCGGGGTGATGTTCACCGGCATGTTCGCGCTGGGGATCCTGATGATGAGCACCGTGCGCTCCTTTCGCGATTTTCAGGCCATCCTCTTCGGCAACGTGCTCGGCATCACCCCCGCCAACGTCGTCCTGCTCGCCGTGGTGGCCGTGCTCGTGCTCGGCGTCCTGTTTGTGCTCTTCAAGGAAATGGAGCTGGTTTCCTACGATCCGAACTTCGCCGCCGTCATCGGCCTCAAGACCGAAAGCCTGCGCTACGTGCTGCTGGTTCTGCTCGCGTTCACGGTCGTTTCCGGAATTCAGGCCGTGGGGGTGGTCCTGACGAGCGCCCTGCTCATCACGCCGGCGGCGGCGGCCTCGCTTCTCACCGACCGCCTACCCCGCATGATGCTGCTCTCCAGCGGCTTCGCGGTGCTGGGCGGGGTGGCCGGTCTCTACATCTCCTACTACTTTCCGGTGTCCTCCGGCGCGTCCATTGTCCTGGCTTGCACGGTGATCTTCGGCGTGGCCTATGCCCTGCGCGCCATTCGGTCGCGCCGGTCATCCCGGGAGCAACAGGCCGGGTAGCGAGATCCCGATCAGTCGAGCATGCCGAAGCGCAGGTTGTGATTGGATTGGATACCCCGGTCGGCGCGAGTGAGTTCGGCGAAGGTGACGAACGCGGTCAGGGCGACCGGGAGGATGTCGGCGCGCGACGGCAAGCGCTCTGGTGGCGACGATTTTGATCCGGTCCGGCCGGATCATGGGGCCCTGACATCATGGGTTTTCGTCTTCCGCGCGGATCGCCAGGTCGCCGTCGGCGAAGTGGTTGATCAGCCGCATGCCGGGCCGGATCCCCTCGCGGCGGGCGACCGGGTTGCCCCGTTCGTCCCGAACCAGGACGAAGCCACGGCGGAGCACGGAGTAAGGGCCGACCGCGTGCAGGCGTTTCGCCAGGTAGGACAGCCGCTCGCGGCGTTGGGGCAGACCGGTCGCCAGCTGGCGGCGGTAGCGGTCGGACAGCGCCCGTTGGCGCTGGCGGGAGAGGGCCAGGCGGCTGCCCGGCGAGGCTTGGATCAGGCGGGTTCTCAGGTCGGCGAGGCAGTTTTTTTTCGTCCAGAGTTCCGCCCGGGCGCCGGCGTGCAGGCGGTTGTTGAAATCGTCCAGTCGCAGGAAGGCCTGTTCGATCCGCGCCCGGGGCGAAGCCGCTTGCAGGCGGCGGCGCAGGAGTTCGAGCGTCCCCGCGATGTCGCTCAAACGGCGGTCGGCGCGCCGGAGGAGGTTTTCGCCGGCCGTCCGGAGGCGGTCGCGGCACTCGATAAAGCCGCTGGAAATCACCTCGGCCGCGGCCGACGGTGTTTCCGCGCGCAGATCGGCGGCGAAGTCGCACAAGGTGAAATCGATCTCGTGACCCACCGCCGAGATCAACGGCAGGGGGCAGGCGGCCACGGCGCGCACCAGGGCCTCATCGTTGAACGACCACAAATCTTCCAGACTCCCGCCGCCGCGTCCGATCACCAGCGCGTCCAGAAACGTCAGCGCTTCGGCCCGGCGCAGGGCGTGGACGATTTCCGGAGCGGCTTCCGCTCCCTGCACCCGCACGGGCAGCAGGATCACCCTTCCCCACCAGCCCCGGCGTTTCAGGATACGGATAAAGTCCTGGGCCGCAGCACCGGTAGGCGACGTGATAAACCCCACCGTGGACGGCATCTTG
>SLOW01000092.1 GCA_007132315.1 Opitutales bacterium | reverse complement strand
TACGGCCTGGTCGATACCGATACGGAAAAGGTGTACGGTTTCGAGCATTTCCAGAGCGTTCCCGAGTCGATGTATGATCGTCTCCTTGTCGAACCGCTCATGCCGGCGTTCGCTTTGTCGCTCTTCGACAAATTGCTCGGTCCGCTGCTGATCGTGCTGGGAATAACGGTTCTGCTGGGGATTGCTCTGCGGAGTTCGCTCTTTGCCATGGGCCTGATATACACCGGCTTGACGTTCGGCCTCATCCTTCTCGGACAAGACGCGGGCATAGCCTGGCTGGGGATTCACATTCTCTTAATCGCGGCGGCGTTGTTGCATGTGCGCTATAATCGATTAAGTGTAATGAAGTCGTTCTAATGTCCAAACGCCAGATCTCGAGCGCCAAGGTGTTATCGATGAAAGAGAAGAATTCAAAATCACAACCCATCAGCCGCCGCCGCTTCCTGCAGAGCGGGGCTCTGGCGGGCGCGGGGTTGTTTTTCGGGGCGCCCTCGGTCCTCAGCTCCCAGGCGCGCAACGCGCCGTCGGACGAGATCAAGGTCGGCTTCATCGGGTGCGGCGCCCAGCAGCAGGTGCTGTTTTCGGCCATGCGAAATATTCCCGGCATCCATTACCAGGCGGTGTGCGACATCATGCAGGACCGGGTGGGAGGCGCTTTCGGTCGCATTCGAGCCACCTTCGGTTACTCACCCAATCGCTATTTCGACGCGGAGGAAATGCTGAACGAGGAGACCGACCTCGACGCCGTGATCGTTGCCACGCCCGATTTTTGGCACGCCCGCCATACCAACTGGAGTCTGGAGGCCGGCCGGCACGTCTTCTGCGAGAAAATGATGGCCCACACCATCGAAGATGCCCGTTCTATGGTCCGCACGGCCGAGAGCACGGGCAAGCTTTGCCAGATCAATCACCAGCGCCGGTCCAATCCTAGGTACCGGTTTACGATGCAGGAACTTATCCGCAAGAACCGGATCTGTGGTGACATTCAGAATATTAACGGACAGTGGAACCGTTCCGTTTCGGCCTCGCAGGATATCGATGTGCGGGAGACGATTTTACCCGACCGGGAGGTTCTGCGCAAATACGGGTTCGCCGACGCCCACCAGTTCCTGAACTGGCGCTGGTACCGGGATCTTTCCGGCGGACCGATTTCTGATCTCGGCGCTCACCAGATCGATATTTACAACTGGTTCCTCGAGGACACGCCAAAATCCGTGGTCGCCTCCGGTGGCCGGAATCATTTCCGTGATCGCGAGCACTTCGACAACGTGATGGCCATTTTCGAGTACGACACACCGTTACACGGGCCGGTGCGGGCGTTTTACCAGGTGCTCACCGGGACGAGCGCTGGTGGTGGGTATTACGAGGCGTTCATGGGGACGGAAGGGACCGTCCAAATCTCCGAACAACGCCAGTTCACCGATATTTACCGGGAGTCCGGAGCGCCGAGCTGGGATCCGCTGGTGCGGCGAAACCTGCTGCGCCGGGTCGCCGCGTCGGCTCCGGCCGACGCCGACGACGCCGTGGCCTCCTACGAGAGCCCGCCCCTGGAAAAGTACGATCTGCCCGGGGTCCTGAACAAACCGGTTCACCAGCCGCACCTCGAGAATTTCTTTGACAGTCTGCGCGGACGCGCGACGTTGAATTGTGACGCCCGTGCCGCCTTCGAGTCGGAGGCACCCATTTTCTGGGTGAATCCGGCCGCGGACAGCCGGGAATACATTCGATTCACCGACGAACACCTCACGGTGGAAGGGGCGCGGACTGCGGAATATTGATCATCTTGAATTTCATGAAAAACATTAGTTTTGTTGTTTTACTTTCGGGAGTTTCCCTTGCTTTATTGAGCGGCTGCGCAGAGCCCGGCAACGGGACCGAGCGCGCGGAAGGCGCTGGAGGAGAGCCGGAGGCAGGTCAGGTCCTTCACCAGCCGGACTTCCCGCCCGAGCAAATCGAGGGTACGCCCGAGGAGGGCGAATTGGCCAACGTCGAAGGCGTGCCCCAGCGGCCGCCGTCGCTGCGTTTTCCGGCGGGAGCGGAAATCGTTTCCCGGGAGAAGCCGGTCACTTCGAGCGATGATTTTCCGATCATCGGCGATTTGTCCTACATCACCGACGGCAACAAGCGAGCGGGCGAAGGGTATTATGTCGAGTTGATGCCGGGGCCTCAGTGGGTGCAGATCGATTTGGAGGCGGAGCACGAGATTCACGGCATCTGGGTCTGGCATTATCACCGCCAGGAACGCGCCTACCGGTCGGTCGTCATCCAGATTTCCAACGACGAGAACTTTGAGAGTGGCGTGACGACCGTCTTCAACAACGATTATGAAAACAACCTCGGCCTGGGCCGGGGCCGGGATCGTCCCTACCTGGAAAGCCGCTACGGCAAGCCCATCCGCGTGGACGGCGTGAACGGACGCTACGTTCGCCTTTACAGCGACGGCAATACGGCCAACGAGATGAACCACTACATCGAAGTCCAGGTCTTCGGAATTCCCGCCGGATCCTGATTTCGCGCCCGCACTCGACGGAGGTGGTCGGGAGAATGACTTTTTCGGCTACCGAAAAGCTCATTCATTTTTCGGCTCGGCCGGATCGTAGCATCCGCGCCGCGCTCGTTTCCGTACCCGCAGAATGGCCCGGGCCATGGGTAGAATGACCGCGAACGGGCGCACGGATCCGCCCGACTTTTCCGCCCAATCCACCGGGATCTCAATCAGGTCCACCCCGTGGCGGTGCAGGGCGAGCAGGAGTTCGCCATCGAAGGCGAATCCGTTTTCGCGTAACAGCGGTGCAATGCTCCGGAAGGCGGTTCCTTCCACGATTTTGGCGCCGCACTGAACGTCGTGCACGGGCAGGCTGAGTAGATTGCGCGCGAAGGTCGCGAAGGTCCGGTGGGTCAACTTGCGAAAGGGCTTCTGCACCACGGTCGTCGCGCGATCTTTCCGGCGCGACGCAACGACCGCGTGTCCCGGGCCCGCTTCCAGAGCGCGATGGATAAGGTTTAGCAGCGACTCCGCTCCTACGCTTCCGTCGGCGTCGAGGAAGCCCAGCCAGCTTGCCTCGGAATAAGCCTCCCAGGCGCTGCGGACCGTTCCTCCCTTGCCGAGGTGCTCGCCTTTTTCGAAGACCTCGATGTAGGGAAAAACCTCGCGAAACAAGTCGGCCAGAGCGCGCACACGGGCGCTTTCCGCGTCGCCGGAACCGTCGTCCGCGATCACCCAGCGAATGGGCAGACGGGATCCGGCGAATGTGCGGGCCAGCGAAGGTCCGAACGCTGCCAGTCGATCCGTGTCGCGGTAAACCGGGGTTACCACGACGATACGTTGTTGTCTCTGCGATTGGTCGTTGCTAGTGCTTGTCATTTCTCGGTTTTGGCTTTTGTGAAAGGTCGGTGGAATCCGAACGACACGTTTTCTAAATCGGATTGTAGTTATATGAAAGGGGCAAGTTTATCAGCCCGGGGCAAGAGGGTGCTTTTCGCGGCGGTGTTGTTGATCTGTTTTGGTATCGGGTTGTGGATTCGCCTCGATGCCCTGACGGACCGCCCGCTCCATGCCGATGAAGCGACCGGTGCGAGGTTGCTCGGTCAGCGGCTCGAAGCCGGCGACTACCGGTTCGATCCAACCCATTTCCACGGTCCGCTGCTCTCCGCCGCGGCCGCACCAATCGCCCGTCTCCGAGGCGAGACGGATTGGGCGTCCCTGACCCCCCAAACACTCCGCCTGGGAGTCGCCTGGCTCGGTGCCCTAACCGTTTTGCTGGCCTGCGCGTTTCGTCCCTGGCTCGGATCGGCGGGAGCGGTGGGCGCCGGTCTCTTTATCGCCGTTTCACCCTATTTGGCCTATTACAGTCGGGTTTTCATTCACGAAACGCTCTTCGGCTTCCTGACCCTGGCGACGTTGCTGGCATTGCTCCACTACGCTCGAAAACCCGGGACCGGGGTGGCCGCGCTTGTCGGGGTCGCGGCGGGATTGTTGATGGCCACGCGTGAAACGTTTGTCCTTTGTTTCGCCGCCTGGGGCGCCGCCGCTGTGCTGATCGCCTGGGAAACGCGCCGAAGCGGCGAACTGGTCCTGAACCATCATGTTCGCGCGCGGGGGATACGCGACGCGGGCGTCGCATTGGTCCTGGCTCTGGCCACGGTGGCGGTTTTTTATACCAACGCCGGGAAACATCCGGCGGGTTTTCTGGATTTCTTCCGCACGTTTTTCCTGTACGAGACGGGAGAGGGCCATGAACGACCCTGGTGGCACTACGGCTGGATGCTGGTCTGGCCCAAGCACCAGGGCGGGATGTGGTGGACCGAAGGCGCCGTGGCGGTGTTGGCCGTCCTGGGATACCTGTCGCATCGGAACGGCTCGAACGGGCGTCCGGTGCGGTTTCTGTTTTATTCCGGGCTGTTTCTCGCCGCCGTGTTTTCCCTGTTTCCCTACAAGACGCCTTGGTTGTTCCTGGTCCCCTGGCTCCACTTCTGCCTCGTCGCGGGTGCCGGCGCCGGAGCACTCCTGCGATACCGGCCTTTGTACCCGCGCCTGGCGGCGGTGGCGGCGGTGGTTGTGATTCTCGGCTGGCACAAGGGCCAGGCGGACCGGGCTCTCCACCGTTACGCGTCGGATACCCGAAATCCCTACGCCTATGTGCCCACATCGCCCGACGTGGAACGGGTCGCCGCTCTGTTGGGTGAGCTGGCGGAACTTTTCCCCGATGTTCGCAGCGGTCCAGTGGCGGTGATCGGATCCGGCTATTGGCCGCTTCCCTGGTACTTGCGCGAGTTGCCGGCTGTGGGTTACTGGGAGACGATTCCCGAGGAGGCGATGGATTTTCCCGTGTTGTTGGCACTTCCGGCCGAGCGTGCCGCCGTTCACGAGCGCCTCGAGGCCACCCACGCGGTTCTGCCGCGCGGCCTGCGCGCGGATACCGCCGTCTTCGTTTTTATTCGCCACGATCTGTGGGAGAGGTATCTGGATCAGGATGACGAGGAGGTGGACGAACGATGATCGAGCCTGAAAACCAGTCCGGCGTCCACCGCTACGATCACCCGGCCATGAACACGGTTTTTTCGCTGCGTATGGCGGAGGTTGATTACGAAACCGGCTTGCGCGCGGCAGGGGCGTGTTTTCGCCGGTTGGAGCAACTGGAGGGAACGCTCAGCCGCTACCGGGATGACAGCGATGTTTCCCGGATCAACGCTCTGCGCGCGGGCGAACAATTGCTGATCGACGAAGACACGCACCATTGCCTCCGACTCGCGATGGAATGCGGCCCCGCGACGGGCGGTTTGTTCGACGTCACCCTGGGCGCGCGGATTGAACACCGCAAGGGGCGGAGGGAGGGCGATCCTCCCGCGTTGCGCGGCCGGTTGGAAGTGGCGCCGGACCGGGGGTTGGTGACCTGTGTCGAACCCGGACGGGAAATCGACCTCGGCGGGATAGGGAAGGGCTTCGCCCTGGATCGTATGGCCGAGGTGCTGGACGATCACGGGATTGCCACGGCTCTGCTCTCTTGTGCCGGCAGTACGATGCTTGCGAAGGGGAAACACGCGTGGCCGGTGTGTCTGCGCGGTGAAAAGGTGGATACGTTGTCGCTTCAACGGGAAGCCTTGAGCGCCTCGGGTACGGGTTTTCAGGGGGCGCATGTTTTGCGGCCCGATGCCGGTGCCGTTGCGTATGCATTCAACCGAGTATGGGTGATCGCGGACTGCGCGGCTCGCGCGGACGCCTTTTCCACGGCTGTCCTGTTGATGGATCCCTCCGAACTGGCCGAGTTCGTCTCCGCCATACCCCAGGCCAAACGCTGCTTCGCTGAACGATCCGAGGCCGACGGATTGATTTCCTGGCCCTGATTCGCCGGATCCGAAGAAGATCGCAGCTGCCGCCGGTCGCTCAGGGAAAGATGCCATGGTTCTGGTAACTGTCGGAAATGCGTTCGATGGCCAGGACAAAAGCCGCTGCTCGCTGGCTGGGGAGTTTCCGCTCCCGTTGGGTCTCGTGGATATCGTCGAAAGCCCGGATCATGGTCTGGTCGAGGGCGGACAAGACCATTTCTTCCTCGTTGGACCGAGCGACGAGCGGTTTGCGGATCGATGCCGGGATCTCCCGACCGGTCAGCGATTCCATGGCTTCCACCATGCGGATCTTGTTCAACTCTTCGTGCCGGGAGATGATTCGGTCGAAGCTGATGCCCGCTTTGTTCTTGATCCATTCGAAGTAGGAGATAGTCACGCCGCCGGCGTTGAGAAAGACGTCGGGTAAAATGTGAATCCCTTTCTCCTGCAAAATGGTCTCGGCTTCGTGATGGACCGGGCCGTTGGCCGCTTCGGCGACGATTTTCGCCTTGATGCACGGAGCGTTCTCCGCGGTGATCTGATCCTCCAGGGCCGCGGGGATCAGGATGTCGCAGTCTTCTTCCATCACCGCCATGCCGTCTTCGCGGAACGTCGCGTCCGGGAATCCGGCGAGCGATCCGGTCTCGGCGCGGAATTTCGCCGCGGCTTCCACGTCCATGCCGTCGGGGGCGTACAAGGCTCCCTCGCGCTCGATGATCCCGACGATAACCGCCTTGCCGTCCTGCTGGAGGAAGTGGCCCGCGTGGTAACCGACGTTGCCGAGTCCCTGGATGATGATGCGTTTGCCCGCCGTGCCCGGTTTGAGGCCCAGTTTTTTCATGGTCTCGGTTTGGTCGGCGAAGGCGCGGATGCCGTAATAAACGCCGAGCCCTGTGGCCTGCTTGCGGCCGGGAATGCCCTGCATCGACAGGGGTTTGCCGGTAACGCAGGCGTAGGGGTGGGGCTCGTTCATTTTGAGATTCTTGTACGTGTCCGCGATCCAGCCCATTTCGCGCTCTCCGGTGCCGTAGTCGGGAGCGGGCACATCGATATCCGGGCCGATGAAGTTCTTTCGGATCAATTCCGCCGTGTAGCGCCGGGTGACGCGCTCGCGAAAACCTTCCGACAGTTTGGCCGGATCGAGAATGATACCGCCCTTGGCGCCACCGAAGGGCACACCGACAATGGAGCACTTGTAACTCATCAACGCCGCCAGGGCGATCGTTTCGTCGAGGTTGACCCGCTGGCTGAAACGGATGCCCCCCTTGGTCGGGAGGCGGTGAAAACTGTGCTCCGCCCGGAACGCTTCGACGACATTGATCCGGCCGTCGTCCTCCCGTACCGGGAAACGCATGCGGTAAACGGAATTGCAGGTCTTGACCTGCTCCAGAAGCCCGGGGGACACCTTGGTGTGCGGGGCCGCTTTCTCGAAGTATCGGGAGACGCTTTGAAAGAACGTGCTGCGTGCCATACACGGACTACTAACACGTTCTCCTTGCCAACACCCAACAAATTCTCGCACCCGGGGAGCTAGTCGGCAAACCGGACTCGAAGAAGCCGGCCCCGCGAATCGGCTGGCAGTGGACCGCGAGAGCAATCCGGGCCGTACGGGCCTCCTCCGCTTGACCGGGAGATGTCGATCTATCGGGAGAGTACGGAGCCCATTCTCGTGCTGTGGGAAGCCCGCGGCTTCCCGCCGCACCGCGCTCAGAGTTTCTTCTCCGCTCAGGTTCGGGCCGGAGAGATCGTGCAACGGTTTGCCTTTGAACGTTGGGTTGCGGAGGAGGCCGGTCCATTTCAGGACACGATTGATTTTGACCGGGTTCTGCGCCCGGAACTCGAGCGGCTTTTCGGCGAGATGGAAACCCACTTGGTCGCGGTGGAATCAGGCGAACCGACCACCGCCTTCGCCCGCGGACGGCTTGAGGAAGCGCGCCAGTCTATTGAGGCTTCGGAACGCATCCCGGACGAAGCGATTGACGCGGCCCTGGCACCGTTCCGCTACGCACTGCGCGCCTGGCGATGAACCCGATACAGGCATACAACGATCACCGAAAGATTTTGTGCCGCCCACGTTTCACACTTGTCATGTCCCGGTCCGTCTTGCACAGTTTTCCCTTTTAGGAGAGGTGACAGAGTGGCCGATTGTGCCTGACTCGAAATCAGGTGTGCCGCAAGGCACCGGGGGTTCGAATCCCTCCCTCTCCGCCAACAACTTACGGAAACTACCCCTCAGACCGGTTCGAGCGCGGTGACACTAAAGTGACACTAAAACGCTTCGGATCGGTTTTCTTTTGCGCCGACCAGTTTGCCCACTGGTGCCGACCGGTTTGACTTTTTCGCGCCCTAGTTTGACGTGCGAATGATTCGCAATATCATTACGCGAAGGCGAAAGTGTAAAATAGTAGCGGCGTGATCGCTCCCACAAACTACCGAGGTTGACGGCCACCCCATAGATAAGAACCGAAATCTAATAAATGCAAAAACCAGTAACACCTATAACCGTTGATACCCTTCGCCGCGAAACCTGGCTAACGCCAAAAGAGGTTTCCGGCCTACTAGGCTTTCACCCCAAAACAGTGTACCGCCTTATTCGCCAAAATCGAATCCGGGCGATCAAAGTTGGATTGAACGCCCTTCGAATCAATGAAGCCGAGCTTGAACGCTACATTCGCGAAAAATGCTAACCCTTTCTCAACAAAATAAAAAAACCATGAAACAAAAAAAATAAGCAAATATGATGGCATTAACCCGATGCCAATAGAAGAAACAACCGTTGAAGCGGTTCTAAACCTGATTCAGGGGGATACCCTGAAAGAACGAATCGAAAAGCTTCGGGGGTTATCAAAAGAAGAACAGAAGGAACGAAAGAAAAAACTGCCGGGGGTAACCTGGGGCGGGACGTTCAACAAGCGCCAAAGCGCCGAAATAGAAGAATTCAGCGGAATACTTTGTGCCGATGTTGATGATATTGAAGATCCCGAAACCTTGAAATCAAAGGTTGCCGAAGATCCGCACGTTTTGGCGGCGTTTGTGTCGCCGTCGGGGAAAGGGTTAAAGATCCTGATTCCCGTTGATGGAACCGCCGAAAACTACGGTCAAGCGTTCGAAACGGTAAAAGCCTATATGTTGCGAGAATATCAGGTTGAAATTGATAAGGCTTGCCGGGATGTTTCGCGCCTTTGCTACTTATCGCACGATGCCAATATTGTAGTAAATGAGAATGCGGAGCGGTTGCCACTTCAGAGTTTTGAGGCGAAACGGGAGAAGAAGCGCCAGAAGCAGAACAAACCGACCTTCTTTTTGCCCTCAAACAATTACACGATCACCCAGAGCGCCAAAGCAATCTTTCCGGTTCTCACCAAAGGGGAAAGGCTATTCCGGCGGGATAAGGTTGTTGTTGAGGTAACGAAAACAAAGGACGGGGAAGCTTTTACGGTTATTGACCCGATGGCGTTTGCTTCTCGGCTGGAGAAATATGGCAAACTATACGTTCACCGCGAGGTAAAGGATGGGATCGCGAAAAAACAAACGGTTTGCACCCGTGAAAACGCCGAAAGGCTCCTTAAAACCGAAGAAGTGAATTTATTGCCGCAAATTGATACGATCCAACGGGGGCCGGTTGCCTTCGAAAAAATGGGAGGATTGGAGATCATAACAAAAGGATTCGTGCAAAGCGATACCGGCGGCGTTTTCGTTCGTG
>SLOW01000243.1 GCA_007132315.1 Opitutales bacterium | reverse complement strand
GGAAACGGAAAAATACCCGCACGTCACCTTTTTCTTCAACGACTACCGCGAAGTTCCGTTTCCGTTGGAAGACCGGAAGATGGCCCCCAGCCCCAAAGTCTCGACGTACGATCAGCAACCGGAGATGGCGGCCCGAGAGGTGACGGCCGCGGCGAAGGAGGCCATCCTTTCCGGAGAGTACGGTCTGCTGGTGGTCAACTTCGCCAACCCGGACATGGTGGGGCACACCGGTGTTCTGGAAGCCACGGTGAAAGCCGTCGAAACGGTGGATGCCTGTGTCGCCGAATTACTGGAAGCACTGGCGACCAGGGAAGGGCGCGCCATCGTGACCGCCGACCACGGAAACGCCGACCAAATGTTCGATTCGGGATCGGACGGTCCGCACACCTCCCACACCCTGAATCCGGTGGAACTGTTTGTCGTTGGCCGCGGCTGCGAAGGCTTCACCTTGCGCCGGGAAGGCCGTCTGGCCGATATCGCGCCCACCCTTCTCGAACTGATGGAGCTTCCGGTTCCGGAAGAGATGACCGGTGTCAGCTTGATCGAGAAAGGCTGAGTCCCGCGAACCCGTGTCCGGCGACGGGTCAGCGCACCTGGGATTCTTCCTCGATCCGGTCGATGTACTCGCTGACGTTGCAGGTCAGCATACGGCTGCCGTCGGGTCGGACCTCGAGGACTTTGTTGACCACGGGATCCAGGAAGTCCCGGTCGTGGCTGACGAGGATCACCGTGCCGTCGAACAGATTAATGGCTTCCTGCAGGACCTCTTTGCTGCGGATATCGAGGTGATTGGTGGGTTCGTCCAGTATCACGCAATTGGCCGGCTTCATGAGCATTTTGGCCAGTGCGACCCGGTTCCGTTCTCCTCCGGAGAGTACCTCGACTGATTTTTTCTGTTCGTTGCCGCTGAACAGCAGCGCTCCCAGCGCGCCCCTCGGGTTGGCGTCGGGGTTGTCCATCGCCGCCGCTTCGACTTCCTCCAGAACCGTTTTGCGGGGATCGAGTTCTTCGGCCTGCTGCTGGGCAAAGTAGCCGATGACCGTATTGATTCCGTACTCGCGTTCACCGGCGTCGATCGCTTCGACGCTCGCCAGAATACGGGCTAGAGTCGATTTTCCCGCGCCGTTGACGCCGACCACCGCCATCCGGTCGTCCTTGTCGATGCGAAGGCTCAAACCATTGAAGACCTTAATGTCTCCGTAGGCCTTATACACGTCGGTCAGCTCGACAACCTTCTGACTCGCCGGAGGGGGTTTGGGAAAACGGAAGAAAATTTTTTTCTCCTCGCGCTCCGGCTGGATGATTTCCTTTTTCTCCAATTGTTTGATGCGGCTCTGCACCATGCTCGCCTTCTTCTGGTTGGAGCGAAAACGGTTGATGAACTCCTTTTGCCGTGCGATTTCCTTTTTCTGTTCGGCAGCCTTCTTTCGCAGGGTGGCGATTCTGGCGGCGCTTTCCTTTTCGTAAAAGTCGTAGTTGCCGGAGTAGGTGTTGAGCGCTCCCAGTTTCAGCTCGAACGTTCGGTTCGTGACGGTGTTGAGAAACGCCTTGTCGTGCGAAATCACCATCAGGGCGCCCCGGTAGTTTTTCAGGTAACCTTCGAGCCAGTGCTGCGACAGAATATCGAGGTGGTTGGTGGGCTCGTCGAGGAGCAGCAGGGAGGGCGTCTGCAGGAGAAGTTTGGCCAGCGCGATACGCATCTGCCAGCCCCCGGAAAATTCGCCGGTATCGCGAGTGAGGTCCTCCTGGGAGAATCCGAGGCCGTGAAGAATGCGTTCGATCCGGGATTTCATCTTCTCCGGTTCGTGTTCCTCCAGCTGGTGTTCCCATTCGCCGATGGTGTCGATCAACTCGTAGTATTCCTCCTCGGCCGGATCCAGCTCGTACATGCGTTCGGTGGCGGCGTCGATTTTCTTCTGGAGGGTCAGCGTGTCGGCGAAGGCGGATTCGGCCTCGGCGTAGAGCGTTTTGCCTTTTGCGCTGATCCCGTCCTGCGGGAGGTAGCCCAGGGTGACAAAGTCGGGTGTTTCGAGCTCGCCCGCATGCGGCTCGATCTCGCCGAGGAGCACCTTGAACAAAGTCGATTTGCCGGAACCGTTCACGCCGACCAGGCCGATCCGATCGTGCTGACCGATGGTGGCCGAGATGCCGTTGAACAAGGCACGTTCCCCGTAGGTGATTGAGATATCTCTCAGATTGATCATGACAAATGCAGTAATGGCGCCGGCTCGGCGGCGAAATGGACTCTATCGCACGTCCGGGCCGAAGCGTCAAATGCATCCCGTTGACCGGTTGGCGTCAACGTCGAACAGGTTCGCACAAAAAAGCCCCCGTCCGCGGACGGGGGCTTTGCGTCAGTCAAATGGCGCGGGAACGGGGATCGTCGCTCAGGCGAGTGCCGCCTGCGCCGCGGCGAGGCGGGCGATAGGCACGCGATTGGGCGAGCAGCTCACGTAGCTCAGTCCGATCCGGTGGCAGAACTCGATCGAGTCGGGATCGCCGCCGTGTTCGCCGCAGATCCCCAGCTTGATGTTCTTCCGGGTGGACCGTCCTTTTTCCACACCGATCTTCATCAATTCTCCGACTCCGCCGGCATCCAACGTGGCGAACGGATTGCGGGGGACAATATCCAGCTTCTCGTAGAGCGGCAGGAACGCGGCTGTGTCGTCGCGGCTCATGCCCAGCGTGGTCTGGGTCAGGTCGTTGGTGCCGAAGCTGAAGAACTCGGCTGTTGCGGCGATTTCATCCGCGACCACGGCGGCCCGCGGCACTTCGATCATCGTGCCCACCAGGTACTTGATTTTCACTTTTTTCTTGTCCATGACCTCCTGAGCCACGCGGTGGATGATCTTGACCTGGTTTTCCAGCTCTCCGGGGAACCCGACCAGCGGCACCATGATTTCCGGTTCCACCGTCATCGGCTTCTTGGCTTTGAGCACGCTGGCGGCGGCTTCGAAGATCGCCCGGGCCTGCATTTCGGTGATTTCCGGATAGGCGATTCCGAGGCGGCAGCCGCGGTGACCCAGCATCGGATTCTGTTCGTGCAGGGCCTTGACCCGCTCGATGATTTTCTCCTGGGAGATGTTCAATCTCTCGGCCAGGCCCTGGATGGCGATGTCGTCGTGCGGCAGGAATTCGTGCAAAGGCGGGTCGAGCAGGCGGATGGTCACCGGATGGCCGTTCATCGCCTTGAAGATGCCCGTGAAGTCCTTGCGCTGGTAGGGCAGGAGCTTCGCCAGGGCGCTGCGGCGTGCCTTCTCGCTGTCGGCGAGGATCATTTCGCGCATGGCGACGATCCGGTCGCCTTCGAAGAACATATGCTCGGTCCGGCACAAGCCGATTCCGGCGGCTCCCAGGGCGACGGCGAGGGACGCCTGTTCCGGGCTGTCCGCGTTCGTGCGGATGCCGAGGCGCCGGACCTTGTCGGCCCAGGTCATCACCTGTTCGAAGATCTGGTACGTGTAGCTGTCCTTGGCTTTCAGTTTACCCGACAGGATCTGGGTCACCTCCGAAGGAGCGGTCGGCACATAACCGGCGTAAACCTCGCCGGTGGTTCCGTCGATGGAGATATCGTCGTGCTCCTTGAGTTTGAGGGTGCCGATCCGGATCTCGCGCCGGGTGTAATCCATGTGGATGTCAGAGGCGCCGCAGATGCACACCTTGCCCATCTGCCGAGCCACCAGAGCGGCATGGGAGCTGACACCACCGCGGGAGGTGAGGATGCCCTCCGACGCCAGCATGCCCCCGATGTCTTCAGGCGAGGTTTCCTGGCGGCAGAGAATGACCCGTTCTCCCTTGGCGTGTTGGCGCTCGGCTTCTTTGGCGCTCAGAACAATCTTACCCGAAGCGGCGCCCGGACCGGCGGGAAGGCCGGTGGCGATCACCTTGACCTTCTTCCGCTGCTCCGTGTCGAAAATCGGCACCAGCAGGGAAGCGATCGACTCGGCGGGAATGCGTGTGAGAGCGGTTTTCCAGTTGATGAGCCGTTCGTTCACCATTTCCACGGCGATGCGCACGGCCGCGAGACCGGTCCGCTTTCCATTGCGGGTTTGCAGCATGTAGAGTTTGCCGTCTTCGACGGTGAACTCGAAGTCCTGCAGGTCCTTGAAGTGTTTTTCCAGCCGGTGCCGAACTTTCTCCAGCTCCTTGTGGGCCTTGGGCATTTCATGGGCCAGTTCGGCGATCGCTTTGGGCGTGCGGGTTCCGGCGACCACATCCTCGCCCTGGGCGTTGATGAGGTATTCGCCGTAAAACACCTTCTCGCCGGTGGCCGGGTCGCGGGTGAACGCCACGCCGGTGGCCGACGAATCTCCCATGTTTCCGAAAACCATGGCCTGGACGTTGACCGCGGTGCCCCATTCGTGGGGAATGTTGTACTTGCGACGATAGATGACCGCGCGCTCGTTGTTCCAGGATCCGAATACCGCTCCGATCGAGCCGTGCAGCTGCCGGTAAACGTCCTGCGGGAAGGCGCCGCCGGTCATTCGCTTGATCAACGCCTTGTAGCGGCGGATCAGCTCGAGCAGGTTGTCGGTGGTCAGTTCGCTGTCCAAGGCAACCCCGACCTCCTTCTTGAGGTCGTACATGATCTCGTCGAACGGTTCGTGCGCGTGTTCGCCATCGGGTTGGACACCCATGACGACATCGCCGTACATCTGGATAAAACGCCGGTAACAGTCATAGGCGAAGCGGGGATTGCCGGATTTTTCCGCCAGGCCCTCCACGGTCTTGTCGTTGAGACCGAGGTTGAGGATCGTGTCCATCATACCCGGCATCGAATCGCGGGCGCCGGAACGAACGGAGAAAAGCAACGGGTTGGCCGGGTCCCCGAATTTCTTGCCGGTCTGCTTTTCAACATCCTTCAGAGCATCCAGAATCTGCTTCTCAAGGCCCTTCGGGTAGGTGTTGTTGTTTTCGTAATACGCGGTGCAGACATCGGTGGTGATGGTGAACCCGGGGGGAACCGGCAAGCCAATGCGGGACATTTCCGCCAAGTTGGCGCCCTTGCCTCCGAGAAGAGGCTTCATCTTGCCGTTTCCGTCCGTCTTCTTGCCGAAGGCATAGACCAACTTTGTCTTGCTGGAAGAACGCTTCGTCGCCGTTTTCTTGGCGGCGGTTCGCGTTTTCTTCGTCTTGGCGGTGGCTTTACGTGGCATCTCTAGTGTTCTGTTATTCGTACGTTGTCGGAAGGTTTAAGAGGTAGAAGCGGTAAGTTTATTAGGCGCGATATGCGGTGTGTCAATGACTTCCCGCCCCGGGAACGGGCCTGAAAACGGCCTTTTTACGGGTTTGGCTGGAAATCGATGAAACGATTTACTGGACGGGACCGTTATCGGCGACCATGGCACCTGTTCGGCTGGGCGGACGTTCAGATTAAATTCTTCGATTCCATGACTATGATTCGACGATTTTTATCTGCGAGTCGCCGGCCAGATCGGAGCCTGTGCGCGTCACACCCAGCATGAAAAGGGATTTTGGTACCAGGCTTATCCCTGATGTTGCAAAAATCGCAGAAGTTCGGCTGGGAAGGCGGGCCCAAAACCGGCGCAGGGATAGTACTGGAGTACGTGAGCAAGCCGGTTGCAGGGCCAACGCCGCCGCGGCGGGCTTGTGCGATTTAGTGTTCTGGCAAACTCCATTTATTGTGAGGTTTTGAAAATTGCCAAAAATTTTCAAAACCTTTTGGTAAAAAGCATCTTATATATCGTTTGCCAGAACACGTTTGCAACGTTAGGGTTATTATGACGACGGGGAACCGTTGACCCGGCGTGGGCTGGATCTGCCTTTGGCCAAGAATGACATCATGTTGTAGGGCGTTCGCGGCGTGGTGTCGTCTTACGATCACCTGGCCCGCAAGGACGCCCGGCACGGGTTGGACGAGGAGGCCACCGGCTGGAGGGACACCATCGCGGAAACCCTGCTGGTGTTTTCGAACTGTCTGCTCGACGAACAAGCAGGAGCACGGCTGGCTGTAGGATCAGATTTCGGATGGCGGTGATTTCGCGGCGCACACCAACGAGGACATGCGTCGGGGGGCAGATGCCGCGGCGGAACGCCGTTTTCTGGACGGCGGAGGGGCGGATCCCAATCCGACTCTTCGTCGGCCCGGCGATCATTCGTCCGCGAGCAGCGCCCGGATTTCCGCGTCGCCCAGGACCCGGGCTTTCCCGGGGGGCAGGTTTTTCATGGCGTAGGCGCCGATGCGAAAGCGTCGCAGTCGCTTGACCCGGAACCCCAGCCCCTCGAAAAGGCGGCGGATTTCCCGCTTTCGGCCCTGGTGGAGATGGACCTCCAGGTGATCGGAGCTTTCGGGGTTTTTTTCCCGGCCGAGCAGAAAGGCTTTGTCGGCCTGCAGTAAATCTCCCTCGTGACGAACGCCTTCCGACAGCAACCGCAGGTCTCGGCGGGGAAACGGTGTTTGCAGGAGCACGCGGTAGCGCTTGGTGACGCGTTTCGAGGGGTGCAGCAGGCGGTGGGCGAGATCGCCGTCGGTGGTCAGGATCAACAGCCCTTCGCTTTCCTTGTCCAGACGTCCGGCGCAGAACAGCCGGATTCCCGCTAATTCAGGCGGCAACAGGTCGAAGACCGTTTTGCTGTGGTGAGGATCCCGGTTGCTGCACAAGTAGCCCCGGGGTTTGTTCATGGCGAGCGTCAGGCGTTTGACCGCCGGGGGGCGCAGGGGCTTGCCGGAAACGAGAATCCGGTCTTTTCGCGGGTCCGCCTTGCGACCGATTTCGGCGATTTCGCCGTTGACCGTGACCTCCCCGTTCCGGATGAGTTCTTCGGCGGCGCGACGGGAGCAGATGCCGGCGTCGGCGATCAGTTTCTGGAGTCGGATGTTGTGGTCTGATGGCATGAAAAGAAAATGGTCCGCGTGTCATTAGCGGCGAGAAATTCGCCTTTTTCGCTTTTTTCGAGCAGGTGTTTTGATAAGTTGAGGTTCCTGCAGGCCGCTCGGCCTACGGATTTTGCCGACCGGAGGTACCACAGTTTCCGCCCTCGGCGTATATTGAGTTATGACGAACGAAATGGATACAGAAACAGCTCCGGTTTACACCAAGGACAATCCTTTTCTTTCATCGATCGTGGACAACCGGTCGCTGAATCGGCCGGGATCGATGAAGGAAACCCGTCACATCGAGGTGAGCATAGCCGGGAGTGATTTGAAATACGAGGCGGGGGATTCTTTGGGCGTGTTCCCCGCCAACGATCCCGCCGCGGTGGACGAGCTCTTGCAGGTCGCCGGACTCGGCGCGGACGAAGAGGTTACGCTCCCCCGGCACGACGAGCCGGTCCCGCTCCGCGAAGCGCTGATTCGTTGCCTGAATATCGGCCAGCAGACCAAGAAATTCCTGCAGGCCCTGGCCGGGCACACGTCGGATCCCGCCGAAAAGCGGAAGCTGGACGCGTTGGTGCAGCCGGCGTCTCGACAGGAAATGATGGAGTTCCTCAGTCAGCGGGAGGTCGTGGACCTGCTGAAGGTGTTTCCCGGCGTCCGTTTCACCGCGCAGCAGTTGGCGGATCAGCTCAAGCGCCTGGTACCGCGGCTGTATTCGATCGCCTCCTCGCCCTGGGTTTATCCCGAGGTTGTTCATCTGACGGTCGCGGTGGTGCGCTACCGGACGAACAACCGCGATCGGGTCGGGGTGTGCTCGACTTACCTGGCCGAACGGGCCTCGATGCACCGGCCCGAAGTGCCGGTGTTCCTGGCGAAATCCCACTTCAGACTTCCGGACGATCCGGACCGCGATATCATCATGGTCGGTCCGGGAACCGGGATCGCTCCGTTCCGCGCGTTTCTTCAAGAGAGGATTTCCCTGGGTGCGAAGGGTCGCAACTGGTTGTTCTTCGGCGACCAGCGACAGGAATACGACTACCTTTACGGCGATGAATTCGAGCGGTACCGGGAGGAGGGGCATCTGAACAAGATCAGCTTGGCCTTTTCGCGGGACCAGGAGCACAAGGTTTACGTACAGGACCGGATGCTGGAGGAATCCCGCACATTGTGGGAGTGGTTGCAGGGTGGCGCCTACTTTTACGTCTGCGGAGACGCCCACCGGATGGCCAAGGATGTGGATCAGGCCCTGCACCAGATCGCGCGTGAATCCGGGGGTATGACCGAAGAGGAAGCGGCCAGTCACGTCAAGCTGCTGCGCAAGGAGCGGCGCTACCAGCGGGACGTGTATTGAGGTGGCCCGTCGGCCCGTCAGACCGCGGATTCCACGGGAAGGGGGTCCCGGTGTTCGGCGTCGGGCCGGGCGTTTTCTCGCTTCGCGTCGTCAAGCCGTTTCCGGATGATCCGGGCGAGCGCGTCGGGTTCGAACGGTTTCTGGAGAAAATTCTCTCCCTGTTTCAATTTGAGGTCCTTGCCGACGACATCGGCGCCGTAGCCGCTGATGTAAACCACTTCCGTCTCGGGTTTGTCGACTAAAATACGTTGTGCGAGCTCGCGACCGTTCAGGCCGTCCGGCATCACCAGGTCGGTGACCAGGATGTCGATCCGGTCACGATTCTCGCGCCAGGTCTCGAGCGCGACGACGCCTGATCGATTCTCCAGGACGGTGTAGCCGAATTCCTCCAGGATGCTCCGGATCAACTCGCGGAGCACCGGTTCGTCTTCGGCCAGAAGAACCGTTTCGGTGCCGCGGATGCTTTTCGGCGATTGCGGGGCTTCCTCCTTGCGGCGCGCTTTTGCGTCGACCGCCGGAAGGAATATGTCGAACGCGGTGCCCGCATCCGGCTCGCTTCGGATCTCGATCCAGCCTTTGTGTTGTTTGACGATACCGTACACCGTGGCGAGTCCGAGGCCGGATCCTTTTCCCACGCCTTTGGTGGTGAAGAATGGCTCGAAAACCTTGGCCTGATGCTCCGGAGCAATGCCGCAACCGGTGTCTTTAACCGTTACGCGAACGAAGCGCCCCGCCGTGGCCTCGGGGTGCCGGCGCTTGCTGCGCGGGCCGATGACCTCGGTGGTCGTTGTGATCGTCAGACTGCCCCCGTCCGGCATGGCGTCGCGAGCGTTGGCGGCCAGGTTGAAGATGATCTGCTCCATCATGCCGCGGTCTGCCTCGATGTCGGGAAGATTTTTCCTGAGATCCAGATCCAATCGGATATTCTCGGTCAGAATGCGTCCGAGCAGTTTGGTCAGCTGATTCAGCGCCACATTGAGGTCGATTGACTTGATGTGGACCGCCTGGCGATTGCTGAAAACGAGTAACTGGCGCGAGAGGTTGCTCGCGTGTTCGGTGGCCAGGCAAATCTGTTGGGCGGATTTGACCACGGACTCGGGAGGCCGGTTTCCCATTGAGATGAGACTGGCGTGACCCTGGATGACGGTGAGGATGTTGTTGTAATCGTGGGCGATACCCGCGGCCAACTGCCCGATGGAATCGAGGCGTTGTGATTGGCGGACCTGCGCTTCGAGGTCTTTCGTCTCGGTGATATCTCTTCCGACCGCCTGGTGCTCGAAGAGCCGTCCGAGGTTGTCGAAGATGGCCCGGTTGGTCCATTGATACCAGCGTGTGGTGCCGTCGGCGGATAAGACTTTCTGCTCGAAATTCGCAATGGGATCGTCCGGGGACAGCTGGGCGATTCTTTCGGCCACCTCGGGCATCGATCCGTCGGTG
>SLOW01000378.1 GCA_007132315.1 Opitutales bacterium | reverse complement strand
GAGCGTCCCGGCGTCAAGTTCAACGACGCCGATCTGCTCGGTGTTCCCCTGCGGATCGTGGTCGGCGGGCGCGGTTTGAAGGAGGGCGTGGTGGAATTCCGGGAGCGCCGTTCGGGCGAGATGGACAAGGTCGCCGTGGACGAGGCCGGCGATCGCCTGCGCGCCACAATCGAAACCGCCCGCGGGGAGGGGAGGTAGGGATGGGCAGGACCGTACCCTCGGTTGACGAACGGACGGAGACGCGGACCAGCACGGAAGGAGCCTGGAAAGTGATCGTGCACAACGATCCCGTGAATCTGATGTCCTACGTGGTGATGGTTTTCCGGCGCGTTTTCGGCTACAGCAGACAGAAGGCCGAGCGGCACATGATGGAGGTGCATGAGCAGGGGAGATCGCTGCTGTGGAGCGGCGAACGCGAGGTGGCCGAAAGTTACGTTCACACCTTGCACCGATGGCAACTGACCGCGACCCTGGAGAAGGATGAAGAAGGTTGAGATCAAACTGAAACGCTCGGCGGTTGCTCCGCTGCTCGACTTCATGAAACCGGTGATCCGCGACCTGGAGGCGGGGGCCGAGGTGGACATCGCGCCGCCGCGCGATCTCGACCGCGACATGAAAGACGCCTGGCGCGCCGATCTCCGGGAATCCCTGGCCCGGGACGCCGAAAAACTGCTCGATCTGTTCGGCCGCCGGTTCTTCGAGGAAGGGGCGATCGAGATCCATCCCGAGAACGCCGAACAGATCCTGCGCGCTTCGGCCGCCATCCGGCTGCGCCTGCGCGAGCGTTTCCTGCAACGCTTTGCGGATGAAACCCTGGAAGCCGGCGAGATCGACCACGCCTCGATGTCGCGCGACGAGGAACGTGGCTACGGCTGTTACCTGTTTCTGGCCACATTGCAGGAGGTGGTGATCGACCACCTCGACCTGATCGAAGGTACCGGGTCCTGATCGCCGTTTGCGGGCGACGCGTGTTTTACGCTTCTTTCGCGTTTATTTCTCGGTTGGGATTTGACCCGCGGGATGGCGGGGCCTATCGTTAAATTGCATCCTGGAGGGTTCGAGCGTGTATTTAATAGCGCTCTTTGCCTTATTTCTCTAATAACGGGAGCTGGCCCCCGGGGATGGATGTCGAGCCGTAAATCGGAAGGCAGAAATTCGCGGGAAAGCACCCACTTGTCCATCAAGGGACAAGAGCGGAAATAACACACGGCCCATCCGGGATGCTTTTTTTGATTCCGATCCTCAAACCTGGTAACCGAGGAGGGTAATACCGCGATTCTCGGCCTCGCACACCACGTTTTTCCTGTCCAGGACGATGGTGTTTTCGGCTTCCAGCGCGGCCATGTGGATCCCCGCTTCCTCCAGCACCTCCAAGGTGCGCAACCCGAACATGGGAACGTCGAAGCGGTAATCCTGGTTCGGTTTGACGGTCTTGACGAACAGCGCCTCCTTGGTCTTGAACTCGCCGGCCCGCCGGAGCATGGCGTCGGTGCCTTCGAAGGCCTCCACCGCGAGCACGGTGCCCTTTCGGACCACGGCGCCCTGGCCGATGTCGAGGCGGGCGATTTCCTTGGCGATGCGTATGCCGTGCTCCAAGTCGTGTGCTTCGGGCTGACGTCGTCCCCGGGCCATGAGGCCGGGGGACGCGACGTGGTCATCGAGGAATACCCGGGCGTCGAGCTGTCGCACGCCCACCCGGCGAATTTCCTCGGCGACGGCTCCGAACAGGGTTTCCGCGTTTCTCTCCTTGAGCGAGGCGAGAATGGCGACCGCCTTCAAATCGGGGTGCAGGCCGCGGAAAAGCCGGCGCGGCGTGATCCGTCCGGCCATGACCACATAGCGGGCCTCCAGGCGGCGGAGACACTTGAGCATCTTGCCCAACTGGCCGACCTTGATGATCGCCCGATCGGAATCGGCGAAATCTTGCACGAGGGCTTCGTCTGTTTCCTCGTGGAACCCGATCAGCCGGACGGGAATGCCGTGGCGGCGCAGTTCCGCCACCACCATCGCCGGGTAGGCGCCCTGGCCGGCCATGACGACAACCGGACCGGTTCGATCGAAATCGGCCGGCAGGAAACGGGAGAGCATGGCGGTGGATTCGATGGGATCGCCCGGATATCAGATTCGCTCGAGGGCCTGTTCGAGGTCGGCCCGGATGTCTTCGAAATCCTCGATGCCGAGGGCGAGGCGGACGAAGTCGTCGGTGACGCCCGTGGTCACCTGCTCTTCGGGCGTCAATTGCGAATGGGTCGTGCTGGCCGGATGGATCGCGAGCGACTTCGCGTCGCCGATGTTGGCCAGGTGGCTGAACAGGCCGAGGTTTTCGATGAACCGGCGTCCCGCCTCATGACCGCCCTTGATGCCGAACCCGACCAGCGGCCCGAACCGGCCGCCCAGATACTTCTTGGCAGTGGCGTGGCTGGGATGATCTTTCAGGCCGGGATAATTGACCCACGCCACCCTGTCGTGACCGGCGAGGAATTCGGCGGTTTTGAGGGCGTTCTCGCAGTGGCGTTCGATGCGCAGGTGCAGGGTTTCGAGACCTTGCAGAAAATAAAAGGCGTTGGCGGGCGACATGCACGCGCCCATGTCGCGCAGGAGCTGCAGACGCATCTTCATGATATAGGCGACGTTGATTCCGCCAAACGGCTCGAACGCCCGGAAGGCGTCCCAGTGAACGAGCCCGTGATAACTCGGATCCGGCTCGGTGAAGTCGGGGAATTTTCCGTTGCCCCAGTCGAAATTTCCACCATCGACCACCATGCCGCCGATGGACGTGCCGTGGCCGCCGATGTACTTGGTTGTGCTGTGGACGACCACGTTGGCGCCCCATTCGATCGGGCGGCAGAGGATCGGCGCTGCGGTGTTGTCGATAACCAGGGGCAGGTCGGCCTCGCGGGCGATGGCGCCGACTTCCTCGAAGGGAAAAATGTTGAGGCGCGGGTTGCCGATGGTCTCGCCGAAGAGGAGTTTGGTGTTGGGACGAATCGCGTCCTGGAAGGCCTTCGGGTTTTCGGCGTCCACGAACGAAACCTCGATTCCCAGCTTGGGGAGGGTGTAGTGAAACAGGTTGTACGTGCCGCCGTAGAGCTGGGATACGGAAACGATGTGGTCGCCCGATCGGCAAATGTTCAGAATGCCGTTGGTCACCGCCGCCGATCCACTGGCGTGGGCGAGTCCGGCGACGCCGGATTCGATCGCGGCGACCCGCTTTTCCAGCACGTCGCAGGTGGGGTTCATGATGCGGGTGTAAATGTTCCCCAGCTCCTTCAACCCGAACAGGTTGGCCGCGTGTTCGGTGTCGCGGAAGACGTAGCTTGTCGTCTGGTAGATCGGGACGGCCCGCGAACCGGTGGCCGGATCCGGCTCCTGGCCGGCGTGAACTGCTTTGGTGCCTGGACCTTGCATCGGGAGTTTTGACATAGCTTCCCATCAAAGAATGTCCCGCCCAGGAGTCAAGTTCGCCACGCGCGTCGTGCGGATGTTCGCGGGGTGCTGGTGGGTGTCCGGCGCGCGTTCCCGCCCCTTTCCTCACACGCGGGAGGTTTTAAAACAATTCCTTGCGCCGGTCGCCGCGCGGGGGTAATCGGTACGGTTGTGTCGAATCGCTTGCTGGAGCTGATGCGGGCTTACCGTTCTCGCCCGCCCGCCAGGGCGGAGCAGTCGCTGTGGGAATACGTGGCCGAACGGGACCCGTACCTCTTCGCCCACCATCCGGCCGGGAAAGCCTTTCGCGAGCACGTGTGGCGGATCCGGGGTCTGTACTTCTGCAAGGGGTGCATGATGACGGCGGCGGGCCTGGTCCTCGGAATTGTTTTTCAGGCGACCACCGGTTGGCTCGGCGCCCTGGACACGGCGGAGGTGGCGATCGTGTTCGTCCTCCTGCTGATCCCGACCATCATATCGCACGCGCTGGACCTGCCGCGGCCGCTGAAGCACGTCAGTCGCCTGCTGTTGGGCGTCCTCCTGATTTCGGCCGTCTTCTACCTGTTCGTGACCGATTCCTGGCTGGTGCGCGGGATCATCGTCGGCACCTACCTGGCCGTGAAGATTCCCTTGGAACGCCGCCGCCGGACGATGAACCGGCGAATCGGCGCAAGCGACTGACGGCGAGCGTCCCGGTCGGTCCGATCGGGGGTTTGAGGTGAAAATAGTACCGATTGGTGTTATATATTATTTCAAGGAGGAGGTGGATTTTGCACGTCAATAGAGTGAGAATCAACGGGCTGGTTTCAGTGTGGGCCGCGATCACCGTCCTGGCCCTGGTGGTTCCGGACCGGCTGGCGGCGGGCGAGCGGTTCCTGGTGAATCATCCGAATTTCCCGGTGGTCCATGCCAACGCGCTGGACCAGCCGAGGCTTTACGGGGTTCTGACCCGCGACGGCGAAGTGATTCCGGCCGGTGCTGTCGAGGGTCAACCCCCGGCCTTTTTCCGGGCGTTCATCGACACGGGTTCGTCCGGTTTTGTGATCAGTCATCTCCACGCCGCGGACCTGGCCGAGGATGTCCCGACCTTTGGCTTCGGCGAGGAGGACTTCATCGGCCATTACACCAATCTCGGTCTGGGCGGGGAAGAGGTCGGCGATGTGACGCGTTCCTTCGGTGTCCGGCTGTTGAACGATCCCGTTCCGGCTGATGACGATATTGAGATCGAAGACTTGATACAGAGCTTCATAGATTACGGCGAGCACAGTTTATGGGTTCGGCGGAAGGTCGGCATCGGGGAGCAGCTCAGCGTGAACGTGGACGGTTTCACGATCGAGTTGCCGACCAGCCCTATCAACATCATCGGCATGCCGGTCATCGAGCGCCGGGCCATGGTGATGGATTGGGTTTCGGTAGACCTGGAACTCGAAGATCTGTTTTCTTTTTCCGAGTCCGGCGGAGACGATGCCGAGGTCGAAATGGAGAGCCTGTTCGACGATGTTTTCGAAGGGCTCAAGGAAATGCAGACGCGCCTCCTCGAGCGAAATGATCCGGCCGTGCCGGCCACGAACATCACGCTCGAATTGCGCATGGAGGAATTCGTGAAAACGGGTGATCGCGATCCCGGGGAAACGCTCCCCAGCACCAGCCGCAATCCCCTGGTGAAGGATGTGACCATTTCCCACGATTCCGACCGTGACGCCGTCACCGGTGACTGGCTTTTCGATACCGGGGCCGGGGCGACGTTCATCGATTTTGATTACGCCCGGACAATCGGGTTGGTGAATCCGGACGAGTACGGGCCGGAGGAGTTCGAGCGGTACGTCGAGGAACACGCGGCGAATGAGGGCCCTGTGTCGGAGGTCGGCGGCATCGGCGACGCAGTGATTCGCGTCCCCATCATGGAAGTGAACGAGATCCGCATCCCGGCCCGGGAGGGCTTCGATGTCGTCTGGGAGAATACCCGGATCATGCTCTTCGATCATCCCGAACTGGCGGAGCTCGGGTTGCGGGGCATTTTCGGCATGAACCTGATCGGTCCTGCCGTGACGTTGGACGCCGCGGCGCTGGAACAGCTTTTCGGAGGGGGAATGGGAAGCGTCGATGATTTCGAGGGCATCGTGGACATCGACCTGGGCTTCGGTGGGTTACTGTTTCTCTTGGAGATGCTGATGGATATTTCGCCTCCGGCGTTTTCCTCGATTGTATTTGAAGTCACCGGCGAGGAAACGGGGGAACTCCGTTTGTTCACGGACCGCGCGTTGCCCCGGGCCGGAGAGACGGTGTCGTTCGAGTCGTGGCGGAAACAGGCCTTCGGCGACGAGGCCGAAAACGACGAGGTCGGCGGTCCGACCGCCGATCCCGGGGGCTTCGGCCTGCCCAACATGCTGCGGTATGCTCTGGCTCTCGATCCGCATCGTCCGCAACGGGGTGGTTTGCCGCGGGTGGAGTGGCGTTCGAATCCGGGGAGTGGCGGGCCGGTGCTCGGATTTACGCGTTTTCGCTATGCCGACGGACTGGAATACCTCCTGGAGGTGTCGTCCAACCTGCGCGACTGGAGTGAAGTCGAGGTCGAGTGGGTGGTGGTGGAGATTGACGGCGAACGGGAGCGGGTGGAGGCCCGATTCGAGGATGGCTCCCCGCCGGCGCCGTCGGCGTTCTACCGTATCCGGGTCAAGCAAGCGGATTGACCGGGTTCGACGGTCTTCTGTGTCACAGGTAACTTTGCGCGGGCGAAGCGGCGACCAGGTAAACAATGTAAATCGCGATAGCGATCACCGCCAGGACGAAAACGATCAGGGCCACGGTCTTGTACTTTTCGTTGCGGGAGTGTTTGGATTGGTAAGGCATGGATGGCTCGGGCTGTCACCAACGGCCATCATGCTAAACGGCGCGGGCGCATTGTCAAGAGCCGGGCGGCCCCGAAACGGACGCTTGATTCGCGGGGAGGAATTCTCCCTACTGGCGCCATGAATTATTTGGAAGCCATCCTCTTCGGCATCGTGCAGGGCATCACGGAGTTCCTGCCGATCTCGAGCACCGCGCATATCGTGGTCACGGGCTACCTCCTCGGGCAGACCTACCCGGGCCTGGGTTTCGAGATTTTTCTGCACCTGGCTTCCGTTCTGGCGGTCCTGATCTATTTCCGGAAGGATTTGCAGCGCTTGATCGCCGGGTTCCTGCGTTACCTGGCGCGCCGGGCGCCGGAGGACAGAACGGAATTTTTTTTCGGGTTGTACATTGCGGTGGCCACCGTGATCACCGGTGTGCTCGGGATACTGATGAAAGGGCAGATCGGCGACGCCATGAAGCAGCCGCCGTTTGTGGCGGCGATGCTGGCGTTGACCGGTGTGGCCCTGATTTTCCTGGAGCGTTTCAGCGGTTACGGCGAGCGCCGGGAGAAGGACATGACCTTCCGCGACTCGGTCGTCATCGGCCTCGGACAAACGGTGGCCGTGTTGCCGGGGATTTCCCGCTCGGGATCGACGTTGATTGTCGCGCTGCTGTCGGGACTGAGCCGCGAGACCGCCGTGCGATATTCCTTCCTGCTCGCCGTGCCGGTGATCCTGGGGTCGAGCGTGCTGGCTTTGGGGGATCTGCGCGACGGGATGTTCGGGCGGATCGGGTGGGGGCCGTTGATGGTCAGTTTTGCGGTGACCTTTGTCTGTTCCCTTATCGGCATCATCTGGTTGATCGAGTTCCTGAAGCGAAAAAAACTGGTCTGGTTCGCCGCGTACTTGTTTGCGCTCGCGCTGTTCGTGTTCTTTTATTTCCCGTCCGAAATGGTGATCGGTGTCGATTGATCGCACCACCACATTCACGAGCCGGAACAAAACCCGTTTGACGGAGAAACCCGCTATGATCAACGAGCATTTGGAAGCGAACAAGCCACAGGTAAAGAAGCTGATCGAGGAACACAAATGGAAGGAACTGGCTTCCCTCGTCAAGGACTGGCCCAATCCGGAGGTCGCGGATTTGCTCCTGGAACTGGACAAAGGGGAACGGCTATTGTTTTACCGCAGTCTGCCCCGCTCCCGGGCGGCCAACGTTTTCGCCCACCTCGACGTGGAATACCAGGATGCGTTCGTCAAGGAGCTGTCCGACGAGGACAATCGCCACCTCCTGGCCAATCTGAATCCGGACGATCGGACCGCTTTGCTCGAGGAGCTGCCGGCGGGGGTGACGCAGCGTCTGATGAAGCTCCTGAGTCCGGAGGACCTGCGGGAGGCACGCCAGCTCCTGGGGTATCCGGAGGAAAGTATCGGCCGTTTGATGACGCCGGATTACATCGCGGTGCGCAAGGACATGACGATCGCCGAAGCGCTCCGGCACGCGCGGGAAATCGGGAAGGACAGGGAGACCTTCAACGTGATTTATGTCACCGACGAGAGCGGGAAGCTCCTCGACAGTCTGCGTCTGCGACGTTTCATCATGGGGAATCCCGAGGACAAGGTCGAGTCGATCATGGACTACAAGTACGTCAGTCTCTCGGCGTTCGAGGACCGGGAGCGGGCGGTGGATATTTTCCAGCGCTACGACATCTACGCTCTTCCGGTGGTCGATTCCGAGGGCGCGCTGCTGGGAATCGTCACCCTCGACGACGTCATCGACGTGGCCGAAGAGGAGGCGACCGAAGACTTCCACAAGGGCGCGGCGGTCGCCCCTCTGGACGCCCCGTACAATCTGGTGGGGGTGCGGACACTTTTTTCCAAGCGGATTCCCTGGCTGCTGATTCTCGTGGTGGTCGGGCTCGCGTCGTCGTTCGTCATTTCCCGCTTCGAGGAGGTGCTCGAAGCCGTTGTCATTCTGGCGTTTTTTATTCCGTTGCTGATCGACAGCGGAGGCAATACCGGCGCCCAGAGCGCGACCCTGATGGTGCGTGCGATATCCACCCGCGAGGTCACCCTCGGCCAGTGGTGGCAGGTGTTGCGAAAGGAGTTGATGGTGGGCCTGACGCTCGGAGTGGCGATGGGGGCGGCTTGTTTTGCCATGGGTGTGGCGATGGGGTGGATCCTCGACACCGGGGACCTGCTGTGGTCGATCGGCATCGTCGTGGGCTCGTCCATGATCTGCATTATCCTGATGGCCAATCTGCTGGGAACCCTCCTGCCGTTTGTGCTGACCCGAGTGGGTTTCGACCCGGCTGTGGCGAGCAGTCCGTTGATCACAACCATCTGCGATATCTTCGGGCTTGTGATTTACTTCTCGATCGCGGCGGTGGTGCTGCGCGACCACCTGATCGCACTGGCTGCTTGAGTCGATTGTCGCGCCATGGATAGGGATCCTCATGCATTCCCCGCTTCGCTCGGCTTTCGAATGCCCGCCGAATGGGAGCCCCAGGAAGCCGTCTGGTTGACCTGGCCGGTCAACGAGACGACCTGGCCGGGCATTTTCGAACGGATTCCGCCGAAGTTTGCCGAGATCGCTTCCCTGATCACCCGTCACGAACGGGTTTATATCAATTGTCCCGAGCCGGTCCGAATCTCCGCTCGGGAACACCTGCGCCGGGCCGGGGCGGACCTGGATCGGGTGCGCTTTTTCAACCATTCCAGCAACGATGCGTGGTGCCGGGATCACGGACCGATTTTTATCAGAAACGACGCCACCGGTCAGGTCGCCCTGACCGATTGGAAATACAACGCCTGGGGCGGCAAATACCCGCCCTACGATGCCGACGACGCTATTCCGCTCCGGATCGCCGAGGCTCTTGGGATGTTGCGATTCGACGTTCCCGCCGTGATGGAGGGCGGATCCCTCGATGTGGACGGGCGCGGAAACCTTTTGACCACCAGCAGCTGCCTCGGCAACCCGAACCGCAATCCCCATCTCTCGCCGACCGAGATCGAACGGTTGCTGAGTGATCACCTGGGTGTGGAGCGGGTTTACTGGTTGGACGAGGGCATCGCCGGCGACGATACCGACGGACACATCGACGACATCGCGCGCTTTTTGCCGTCGGGCGCCATCGCCTGCGTCGTGCCCGAGAACGAGACCGATATCGATTTCCGGCCCATGCGCTTGAACCTGGAGCGTCTGGAGTCGTTTCGTGACGCGGACGGCCGTCCCTTTGAAATCGTGCGCCTCCCGGCGCCCGACCCGATGTTTTTCCGCGGCGACCGGTTGCCGGCGTCCTATGCCAACTATCTGGTTATCAACGAAGCGGTCCTGATGCCCGCTTTTTCACAACCCCAAAACGACGGACG
>SLOW01000369.1 GCA_007132315.1 Opitutales bacterium | reverse complement strand
TTGTAATGGGCGAGCACCTCCATCAGACCGCCCTGGCCGGTAGCCAGAATATCGTCGGGAAGGCCGGAAACCTCCGTTTTTTCGCCGTTTTCGACCGCGTGTAGGCGTCCTTCGCGTTCGGTGACCAACATTCGGCCGTCCGGCAGAAAAGCCAGGCTCCAGGGATGCCGCAGGCCGTCGGTTACCTGCACCACTCGAATGTGTTCGTACTGTGTCCGGTATTCCCCGACGACGTCGTCGGCGGGGAGGGTGAGCGGGGAGAGAAATAGCGTGCCCGCCAGGATGGCCGGTAGCCGTCCCCGGCGAAAAAATGAGGTGTAGGGTGTCGTTCTTGTCGCAGTTTGTTCCGTCATGTCGTTGAGCGTTTTTTGGTTTCGGATTGTGACCGGGCATGCATTAGCATGCTCCGGGGCCGGAATCGTTTGAGAGGGGTATGTTGAGAGGGGTTTAATGTGCATGCAAGCCGGAGATTCTCAAGCCGTCCGGCGTTTTTTCGGTCCACTGATTTCACCCTGAAGTTGCAAAAATCGCAGAAGTTCGGCTGGCAAGGCGGACCCAAAACCGGCGCAGGGATAGTACTGGAGTACGTGAGCGAGCCGGTTGCAGGGCCAACACAGCCACGGCGGGCTTGTGCGATTTAGTGTTCTGGCAAACCCCATTTTTTGTGAGGTTTTGAAAATTGCCGTAAATTTCCAAAACCTCTTGCACAAAAGCCCCTTATATGATGTTTGGCAGAACGCGTTTGCAACGTTAGGGTTCATATTCGGGGCCGCCCGAAATACCATAGCCCGGAGGGCGGCGTCCTCCAGTCCCCCTTGATGTGGAGGGCCATGCGCTTGCGTGAGACACAGTTGCTCCCGCATGGCCGCAAAGAAAGGAGCCGGAAAACTGGTTTTCCGACTCCCTTGTTCAGCATCTTCGTGCTTGTTTGTTACCTGTGCCTGTGTACAGGGAAATTGGGTTGTTACAGCACGACGCATCACCCGTCACTGCGGGGCGGGCTGCTGTTGTGGCTGTTGCTGCTGCGGCTGCTGTTGCTGCATCAGTTGCTGTTGCAGCATGGCGAACTCCTGCTGGAGGCTTTCATACTCGTCCAGGAGACGATCGGTGGCCTCGTCGATTTCGTTCATGGCGGACATCAGCATCTGATTGAACTCTTCGCGTTGTTCGAGCAGTTCCTCGTCCTGGGCGATCTGTTGTTCGACCGGAGCGAGTTGTTGCTGCATCTGCTGATACTCTGCTTCCAGCTGCTGGTACTGTTCGGCGTCCTCCTCGCGATCCAGTTCGTCGAGTTCCCGGCCGATTTCGCGCTGGCGTTCGATTTCCTCCTCAAGATCGGGCGCCTCGGCCAGCATCTTGTCGCTGATCATATCCTGGAAATCCTCGCGGGCGTCGATGACGTCGTCGCGTTCGAGAGCCACTTCCTGAATGGCGATCAACTGCTCGGTGACTTGCTGCAATTGTGTCTGAAGTTGCTGGAGCTCCTGCTGGATGTCCTGACCCGGCTGCTGCGGCTGGGCTTCGGGTTGCGGTTGAGCGGGTTGGGGAGGCGGCTCGCCTTCGGGAGCGGGCTGCTGCGCCAACAGAACGGAACCGGCTAGGCCAAGGGAGGCTCCCGTGGCGGCCAGCAGTTTCCAGTGTGAATTGATTTGTTTGGTTAGTAGTTTCATACGGCTTCAGGGATAGCAGTCCGCGTGCCACTTGGGTTTCCGGTAACACTCCCGTCCGGGGGAGTGGTTTTTAAAGCTATTATTCTGAATTAGATATGAGTCATAATCAAGATTCGGATTATGATCGAACGCGATCCGACGTGTCGGGAGAACACACGCGTTCTGTGCGGAATCCGCACATGTAGTGTTATCGGTCGCGCCCGATGGCCCGTTCAGAGGCGGGCGGTTCGGATTCGGGCGTCGCCTGCGGCTCGATCTTCTTGAGGTATTCGTAAAGTGTGCGGCGTCCGATGCCCAGCAAGGCGGCGGCGCGCCGTTTATTGCCTTCGCACCGGTCCAGAACGTGGCGTACGTACTGGAGTTTCATTTCCTCCAGCGGCGCGATTCGTTGATCGGACATGAGTGCTGCGGGTTGTGGCGGTCCGTCGCCCGTCCCCTGAAGGGCGGCAATGGGGGGGCTTCCGCCCCGGAGACGTTCCGGCAAATCTTCCGCCCGCAGGATGTCCTCGTCGCAGAAGGTGACCGCGCGTTTGATCGCGTTTTGGAGTTCGCGGACGTTGCCCGGGAAGGGATGGTTGCGGAGCAAGTCGAGCGCTTCGGCCGAAAAGCCGCGCACGTTTTTCCCGGATTCGCGACTGTACTGCGAAAGGAAACGGGCGGCGAGCAGATCGAGGTCGTCGTGGCGGTCGCGCAGCGGGGGAATGCTCAGCATGAAGGTTTCGAGCCGGAAATAGAGGTCTTCGCGAAACTGTCCGCTCGCGACGAATTTTGGAAGGTCGCGGTGGGTTGCCACGACGACGCGCACATCGACGGTTTTTTCTTGGTTCGCGCCGACCGGCCGGATTTTTCCGTCCTGAAGCACCCGCAGGAGTTTAGCCTGCATGGCCAGGGGAAGTTCGGCGACTTCGTCGAGAAACAGAACGCCCGTGTGCGCTTCCGCGAACAAGCCGCTCTTTGGCTTTTGGGCTCCGGTGAAGGCCCCTTCCACGTGACCGAAAAACTCGCTTTCCAGAAGACTTTCCGGCATGCCGGCGCAGTTCACCGGCACAAAGGGTCCGTCTTTGCGATCGCTTTCGCGGTGGATCGCCTCGGCGACCAGTTCCTTGCCGCTGCCGCTTTCGCCGTGGATCATCACCGGTCCGTTGGACTTCGCGATCTGCTGGACCTGATAAAAGAGCTTCCGCATCGGTTTGCTGTCGCCGATAATATCGTGAAAACGCGGCGTGTGGCGGGAGCCGCGGAAATGTTCCACTTCCAGGCGCAGTCGCCTCACTTCCAGGGCGCGTTCCAGACACAGGAGAAGGTGGTCGAAGTCCAGTGGCTTGGTCAGGAAGTTGTCCGCTCCGGATTTCAAGGCTTCCACGGCTTCCGGGATGGTGCCGAACGCGGTGATGACCAGGAAGCAGGGCGGCTGGGGACGCGACCGGATTTCCCGCAGAAGGGAAAAGCCGTCCCGGCCGGGCAATCGCAGATCGCTGATCACCAGGTCCGGCTGCCAGGTTTCGATTTCGGGCAGCGCATCCTCGACCGAGGTCACCGCGCGCACGCCGTAACCGGCTTCGCCCACTTCCTCCGACAGCATGTTGCGCAGTTGCTCGTCGTCTTCCACCACGAGCACCCGCTCGGATTTCAGGTTCTGATCGTTGGTTGCGGTCCGGGGCGAAGCGATGTTTTCAGTGTCGGATGAAGCCATATTCAGGTTCGGTGCAGCGGTTCGGCGGAAGAAAGGACGGGCGGTTCGGTCGCGGCTTGCCCGGGTGCCTCCGCCGCGGGGAAAATTAGCCTGAAACGGGCGCCGCCGGCCGGCGATTCGTCGATTTCCACGCGTCCGTTGTGTTCGGTCACGACCTGTTGCACGATGGCGAGCCCGAGACCGCGTCCCCGCTGCCCGTCCTTGGTGGTGAAGAAGGGTGTGAATATTTTTTCCCGCATCTCGGAGGGAATGCCCGGTCCGTTGTCGGCAACGGTGAAGACGACGGTGCCGTCGCTTTCGTGCCAGCCGGCTTCGACCGTGCCGTCGGGGGACGCCTGCAACGCGTTTTGAAAGAGGTTTTTCAGGGCCAACTCGATGCGAACCGGATCGCCGTCGATCTGCGGCCCCGGCACCGGGCCGTCGAGGACGAGACGGCCGGCGCTTCCGTTGACGGTCTGTTCGGCCCCGCTCCGGGCGCGTTCGGCCGCCTGGTCGGCCCGGATCCGGTGATTGCGTTTGGCTCCGGGGCGTCCGAATTCGAGGAGTTGCCGCACCACGTTTTCCATTCCCCGGACGTCTTCCCGGATCTCCCGGAGGTAGGTGCGCACGGCTTCCGGGTCGCGCGAGGGGCGAAGCGCCCGCTGCGCCTTGCCGTCGAGTACGCTCAGCGGCGTTCCCAGCTCGTGTGCGACGCCGGCCGCCATTTCACCAAGCGCGGCGAGTTTTTGGGAGGATTCGAGCTTTTCGGTGAGGGTTCGCCGGGCGGCTTTGCCTTCTTCGATCTCCTGTTCGGCCGCCACCATCGAGTCGAGCATGCGATTGAGGGAACGCGCCAGCTCCGCGATTTCGCGGGGTCCTGTCGTTTCCGCCCGGTGCCGCCGGTCCCCGTGGCGAACCCGGCTCATCGACTTGCGCAGGTTGCCGAGCGAGCGTCCCAGAGCGCCGTGGTATCCGATCAGAATGATACCCGTCATCAGCAGTGTGCCGCCGAAAAAATAAACCGCGGCCAGACCGCGGAGTTCTGTGAGGTATTCCTTGATCTCGCTCTCCCGCCTGGCGATTTGAAGGAGGCCGATCAAACGTTCCTCACTGTCCTTGAGGGGAACGAAATAGGAGTAAACATTGCGCCCGTCCACCCGGCCGTACTCACCGGTGCGGCGTTCGGTTTCAACCACCCTGGTGATCCGGGCCTCGAGTTGGCGGTTGGTGGAAACGGTGCCGGCGGCCGCCATGACTTCCCCGCGATCATTGTACAAGTACGCCCCGTAGATGCGGCCGATGTCGAATACCGAATCGAGCGTTTCCTGGACGGTGCCGCCGCGCTCGCGTTCGAGCGAACGACTCAGCGGTCCCTGCACCGCTCGCGCCACCAGCTCGACGTCCTTTTGCATCTGCTCTTCAACATGCTCTTCCAGTTGACCCAGGACCAGGTACCCCAGACCGAGCACGGAAAGGAGCAACGGCAGCACGATGAAGAGCATGAGCCGGAGCGCGAGGCTGCTGTTGGTTTTCAGTTTTCTGTCGGACACAACCGTAGAATATACCGTTTCGCCGATGCCGCGCAAAGCGCAATCGGGACATGTCCCTTCCGGGCGCATGCCTGGAGGTGGATCGACTGCTCTCTTCTGAACAGAGGGCGAGTGATGTTGTTCCATTGGGACAGAGGCGCCCTCCTGCGGGTGCAGTATGAGACATAATGTCCCTTCCGCCGGATCGCTATATCCACCGGTTTCCTGGAGAGGTTTTGTAAGTGATTAATATATAGAGACAAGAGATGCGCATCTGGCGGGGGTCAACGAGCGGGTCTTTCGGTACAAATTATGCATGAGAAAGATAATCTCCGAGCGAACGAAAACCCTCGAAGCAGAGCAGAAGGACTTTATCACCATGGATTCGAACAAACTTACCGAAAACGCGCAGAAAGCCATTCTCGAAGCCCAGCAGCTGGGTCGCCGGCACAATCACAACGAAATCGATACGCTGCACCTGTTCGCGGCTTTGCTGGAGCAGGAGAACGGCATCGTTCCGAGCCTGTTGAACAAAATGGATATCACGTCCAACGCGGTGATGTTGTCCCTGGGACGCGAGTTGGATCGCCTGCCCAAAGTGACGGGCAGCGTGGATACGTCGAAGATCTACGTGACTCAGGCGTTCAACGACTCCCTGACCGCGGCGGAAAAAGAGGCGAAGGACCTGAACGACGAATTCGTCAGCGTCGAACACCTCTTCCTGGGATTACTGATCACCGCCAAGCCGGTTGCGTTGAAGAACCTCATTCAGAGTTTTGGACTGAATCGGAAAACCGTGCTCAAGACCCTGAAGGAGATGCGCGGCAGCCAGCGCGTCACCAGCCGGAACCCCGAGGGGATCTACGAGGCGCTGGAAAAGTACGGCGTCGATCTCGTGCAAATGGTCAAGAAGGGCAAGATCGATCCGGTCATCGGTCGCGACTCCGAGATACGCCGCGTCATCCGTATCCTGTCGCGTAAGACGAAGAACAATCCCGTCCTGATCGGCGAACCGGGAACCGGGAAAACCGCCATTGTCGAGGGTCTCGCCCAACGGGTGGTGCGCGGCGACGTGCCCGAGGGTCTCAAAGACAAGACCATCTTCGCCCTCGACATGGGTTCCCTGCTGGCCGGGGCCAAATACCGCGGCGAGTTCGAGGAGCGGCTCAAGGCCGTGCTTCAGGAAATCAAGAACAGCGAAGGTCGCATCCTGCTTTTCATCGACGAGCTGCACAACATCGTCGGCGCGGGCAAGGCCGAAGGCGCGATCGACGCGGGCAACATGCTCAAGCCGATGCTCGCCCGGGGCGAGCTCCACTGTATCGGCGCCACCACACTCGACGAATACCGGAAGAATATTGAAAAGGATGCGGCGCTCGAACGCCGGTTCCAAACGGTCCTGGTCGATCAGCCGACCGTGGAGGACACCATTTCCATTCTGCGTGGTCTGCGGGAACGTTATGAGCTTCACCACGGCGTGCGGATTCAGGACAACGCCCTGGTGAACGCGGCGGCTCTGTCTCACCGCTACATCACCGACCGCTTTCTCCCCGACAAAGCGATCGACCTGGTCGATGAGGCTTGCGCGATGATCCGGACCGAAATGGACAGCATGCCGACCGAACTTGACGAGCTCACCCGCAAGGTCATGCAGCTCGAAATCGAGGAGGCGGCCTTGAAGCAGGAAAAGGACGAGGCCAGCAAGCAGCGGTTGGAGAGCCTCAAAAAGGAACTGGTCGAGGCCCGTGAAAAGGCCGACACCCTTCGCCGCCAGTGGGAGGAGGAGAAAGAAGACGTGCACAAGGTCCAGAAGCTGCGTTCCGAAATCGACGAGGTGAAACTCGAAATGGAACGGGCCGAGCGCAATTACGACCTCAACAAACTCGCCGAGCTGAGGCACGGGAAACTGCCCCAACTCGAGGCCGAGTTGAAGCGCGGTGAGGAAAACCAGAAGGAGAAGGCCCTCCTCAAGGAAGAGGTCTCCCAGGAGGAAATCGGGGAAATCGTGTCCCGCTGGACCGGTATCCCGGTGACCCGTTTGCTCGAAGGCGAAAAACAGAAACTGCTGCGCCTCGAAGAGGTCTTGCATGAACGTGTGGTCGGCCAGGACGAGGCCGTGACGGCCGTATCCGAGGCGATCCTCCGGGCACGTTCGGGGATCAAGGACCCGCGCCGTCCGATCGGGAGTTTTATTTTTCTGGGGCCGACCGGTGTCGGTAAAACCGAGCTGGCCAAGACGCTGGCCCGGAGCCTGTTCGATTCGGAGGACAACATGATCCGGATCGACATGTCCGAATACATGGAAAAGCACTCCGTCGCCCGGCTCATCGGGGCGCCTCCCGGATACGTTGGTTTCGAGGAGGGCGGTCAGCTCTCCGAAGCCGTGCGTCGCAAGCCGTACTCGGTGATCCTGTTCGATGAAATCGAGAAGGCGCACCCCGACGTTTTCAACGTGCTGCTGCAAGTGCTCGACGACGGCCGCATCACCGATTCACACGGCCGCACGGTCGATTTTAAGAACACCGTTGTCATCATGACTTCGAACGTCGGCAGCCGTTACCTCACCGAGGGCGTGACCGGCGAAAACATCCCGGAGTCGGTGCGAGATCAGGTCTTCAGCGAACTTCGCGCCGGATTCCGCCCCGAGTTCCTCAACCGAGTGGACGACATCATCCTGTTCAAACCGCTGTCGCTGGAGGAAATCGGCGTGATCGTCGCGCTGCTCCTCGCCGACCTGAACCAGCGCCTGGCCGATCGTCGGATCGAAGTCGAATTGGACGAAGCGGCGCGAAAGTGGATCGGCGAAAAGGGGTACGACCCTGTGTACGGCGCCCGTCCGCTGAAGCGTTTCCTGCAGAAACAAGTGGAAAACAAACTGGCCCGCGCCATCATTTCCGGGGATCTCGGGGAGGGCGCCCGGGTGCGCTTCGAGGTCCGCGACGACGAACTCCGCATGGCTCCGGTGCGGGCCGCCGCTTGATCTTCAGAACACGGAACCACCCGCGCGGAACCGCGCCGAATTTTCCGCGCGGCCTTGCAATTTTCCGGCGCCGGTGATGACGGTAGGGCATGTTTCCACACGAAATCGCAGGTTCGCGGGTCCGGAAACCGATTCGCGGCCGAACCGTCCTGTGGGCGTTGGCCCTGGTCTTCTCCCTGGTGGTCATCCGACCGGCGACGGGCGGTTCCGGCCCCGAGGAGGACGACTCGAGCTTTTCCGCCGCCCCCGACCGCAAGCGGGAAGCGTTCCGTGAGGCCGATGATTTCGGCGAGCGCCTGAGTCAGGTGCCGGCGCTGGTGCGCGTTCATCTGAGCCATGGAGCGTTGCCGGCTCTGAAATCTCTGTTCGCCGACCTGGCGGCGGAACACGAGGCTTGGCACGAAGCCGCCTGGCGCGCCGAGTTGTTCGCCGCGTTGGGCGATCGGCCCGGCGAATACCGGGAGAGGCGTCGCGTCCTGCGCGAACGGCCCGACGACGAACCCCTGCTCGATCGCCTGTGGGATCTGGCGATCGAGCTCGGAGACGACGACGGTATTCGGACGTTCAGCCGGAAGCTCGCGAATGTATCGAATGACCGTATACAGCTTCTCGACCACTGGCGCGTGTTGATACGGCAGGGGCGCTCCGATCGGTTCTTGAACGACTTGGAAAAGCACGGAGCAACCCTGTTCTCCGTTCGCGAGTTGTTCGCCGAACTCAAGCGCCACGGCGAACTGCACCTGCTCGACGAACTGGTGGAGCGGGTCGGCGAACGGGAGGATGATTGGGAAGGTGTTTTCGCCCGCGGCGAATACGCTCTGTACCGGGGCGACGACGAGGCCGCCACGGCGTTGTTTCGCGGGCTGGTGCGTTCGGATACTGTCGAACGGGAAGTCGATCCGGCGGGGGCCTTCGCGCGGTTGAACCGGGCGTATTTCGACCGGTTCGCGGCGTTGCGCCAGCGGGCGTTGGCGCGCGGCGACTTCGGTCCGGATTCGCATGTCGAATACGCTTTCCTGGGCATGAACGACCGCTTTGAGCCCGAAATCTTCGTCGATGCTCGCGACGCCGCCATTCTCTATTGGCGTCACGACGCCTTCGACCGGGGCGAGGGCGAGCGGTTTCCCGAACGCTTGCGGGCGGCGGTCCGCGAGGCCGGAATGCCGCCGGGCGAACGGATCCTGGCCCTGGCGATGGCGGGGGCGCCGGTGCTGATGGTCGAGGAAGTGGAGCAGTACCTGGAGCACGAAGGGGGCGACCCGAACACCGACAGGTTCATCCTGCGGGCGATGAATCGTTATATACCGGCCGCCGAGACCTTGCCCGGGATGCGGGATGCCATGCTCGATGCGATCGAACGAATCGCGGAGCGGCTGATCGAGGGGGACGCGGAACGCGTCGAGGAAATTTTCAGACAGCGTCTGAATATGCTCAATCGCCTGGGCGAGGAGGAGCGGGTCCGCGAGCGCATTGCCGAGCGCAGGAGGATGCTCGAGGCGGGATCCGACGGACACCTGCTGGAAACCGAGGTCGAGCGGCTGAATCTCGCGTTCAATGCCGGCGATATCGACGCTGCCGAGGAGGCGTTTAACCGGCTGGTCGAAGCGGAAGATGCGGATCGGGTTTTCAGTCCGCACGCTCGGAATCAGACGCGTATCCGCCTGGCGCTCAGGCATTGGGACGAGCACGGCGATGCCGCCGCCGCGCGCCGCTATCTGAAGGACTTTTTCCACCAGTTGAACGAAGAGGTGACGGCTGCCGAGGAGATGTGGTTCTCGGTGC
>SLOW01000221.1 GCA_007132315.1 Opitutales bacterium | reverse complement strand
GCCCAGCACATCGATTGTTTCTTCGTCAATCAGCGTCTCCAGACGGTCGAGTACGGCGTCCACGGGCCGGTTCGCGTCCATCAGTTTGCGCGCGGCCAGTTGAAGAGCGCGGCCGGTGGCTCGGAGCTGGCTGGGATCGACGAACTGTTCGACCGCCCGCAAGTCGATGGTTTCGTTGCCGAAACGCACGGCGTCAACGCCGTCACCGTCGATTCTGACCTTGCCCGACCCCTTCAAGGGGTTGATCGATTGCGAGTCCGGGACGCGTCCCTTCGGGATTCGAAACCCCTCGGATGCGTCGAGCCCGCGGCGGCTGGGGAGTTGCCGGGCGATTTCGCGGGCTTCCTCGGTCGCCTCGTCGGGGCGGTAGTCGCGCATCCGGATGACGGTGTCGGCCACGTCGAAATAATCCCCGCAGCCTCCCATCACCAAAATACTGGAAACCCTGTGCCTCTCATAGAGTTCTCGGATCCGATCCACCAAGGGGGTGATCGGTTCGCTCTCGCGGGCCACCAGGCGTTGCATCCGAGCATCCCGAACCATGAGGTTGGTGGCCGCGGTGTCCTCGTCCACCAGGAGCAGCCGCGATCCGGCCTCCAGGGCTTCCATCAAGGCGGCGGCCTGGCTGGTGCTTCCGGAGGCTTCGTCGGTGGAAAAGGCTTCGGTGGACTGGCCGTTCGGCAGATTCCCGATCAACGGAGACAAGTTCACCCGTTCGATCCGCCGGCGATCTTCCGCGCGGATCTTGACGGCGTCGGATCGCGTCACCACATACTCCCGCCCGTCGCCGGGAATATGGGGATAAACCCCGCACTCGACGGCGCGCAGCAGGGTCGATTTTCCGTGGTAACCACCGCCCACGATCAGCGTCACCCCCTCCGGAATTCCCATGCCGGCAATCGAGCGCTCGCCGGCGGCGCAACCGTCGGGCGGGTGCGGAAGCTCGAAGGAAACCCGGAGAGCCTCCGGCGTTTCAAACGGGATTCCTCTGTCGGTCGCCAGGGGCCGGTCGCTCACCCCGCTGGCGCGGGGCAGCATGGCTCCCTCGGCGACAAACGCCACCAGGCCGCGCTCGGCCAGCGCCTCCCGGATGGCTTCCTGATTTTCGACGCAGGCGACAAAGGTTCGCCCCTCGGCTTCGATCGTCTCCGTCCAGGCCAGGCCGTCGGTCGCGGCGGACGGCAGATCGCGGCACAGCATCTCGATCGCCTGGCGCCCCAGGATTCTGCGGCCGGCGGCCGGCAGGCCCACCTCGACACGCGCTTCCACCCAATCCGGTGCAACCCGGACGGCCGTCCGTTCCAGGACGGTCTGGGCTCCCGCGTCGATCGCCATGAGGCCGCTCTTGCCGATTCCGCGATCACGTCGTCCCAGCGGCCGGAGGCACTCCCGCACCCGCCGGGCCAGGAAATCCTCCAGAGCGGTGCGGCGGACGCGCCCGGCGTGCAGGTCCCCGGGCGGCGCGCAGGTCGGATCCTCGCGGCGCACGCGCATGCGCGAAGGCGAAGCGAACGGATCGCCTTGGACGTAATCGATGAACAAGACGCCCCCGGGAATCCGATAGGCGCCATGGATGTCCTTGTAGGCCTTGTAACCCCGGCCGTCGATACGCCGGAGCGTGCTTTCGAGTTGTGCCAGATCCTTCATTCCAAATCGTCGATCACCTGCCGGATGTGGTCGGGCCGACCGGAACCGTTGTTGTGCAGGTCGTGGGTCAGGGGATCGGCCAAAACCAACACCAGAACCAGAGTCATCCAACCCAGGATGAAAATTTTTAAGCAAGCCGGATCCGTCTTTTCCGGGGACTGATTCATCCTACTCCAGCCGTTCGCGCAGGCGATCGCGGTTTCCCCGGAGCACGGGCGCGGTCACGTCTTCAAGCAATTCGGCCGCACGGGCGGGATTCCCGGCAAGGATGTGGATATTGGCCTTCTGGAGGAACACGGTCTGACGTTCGACTCCCGGCCTCAATCGATTTTCCAGGGCCGACCAGGCCGCCAGCGCCTCGCTCCAGTCGGGGTCGTCCACGTCGTAATATGACTCGGCGTAGCGGTAGGCATAACCGATCTCCTCGCCGCCGAGCTCGGACGCTTTGCGGAACGCTTCCTGCAGGGAACGGTCGAGGACACCGGCCTCATACGCCTCCGCCTCGAGAAACTCCCGTCGAAACTCCGCCAACAGATTGCCCAGTTGGTAGTGGTAAAGCGGCTCCTCCGGTTCCAGCTCGATGGCGGCAAGGTAGTACGGCAGCGCGTTGACCGGCCGCCCCTCTTCGACCATGTAGTTGCCCAGTTGATTCTTGACCACGGGGATGTTGGGATCGAGTTGGTTGGCGCGCAAGAACATGGCGCTGGCGATCCGGGTCTCGCCCGCGCGGTCGAGCATCAAGCCGTAGGCGACGTAGCCGGGGGCGTACTCGGGATTGTCCCCGAGAAAGGCCTCGTACCGGCTCACCAACCGCTGAAACCCCTCCCGGACACGCTCGACATCGTACTCGCCGTCGGGGAGGCGGGCCCGTTCCATCATCCGTTCCTCATCCTGCACGATGCGTTGCAGATTGCGAAAAGCCAGCGTGCGGGTTTCTTCCAAGCCATCGTCGCGCGACGTGTCCGCCGCGGCCGACAGGGCTCCTGTGGCGGTGATCGAAACGGCCAGCAGCAGTCGTGAAAAAAATCTCATTAACATTGAGTTCAAATCAGAATCGTTTTCAATCGATATTGTCGATTATGATCAACACCGAGGTCACGAGTTCCATCCGTCGTTTGCGGCAGAACCTGTTTCCCTTCCCGCCGGGCTCGTGGACCGGATTTTCACTTTCCCGCGCGGCCGACTCCTCCCAGGAACGCCGCGTCCCGGACCGCCGTCGGCCGCGCGAAACGCCCGCGATTCCCCCGGCCGAGGTGCCGGCATACCGCGCGGACAGTGTGGCTCCGGACTTGGAAAAACTCCGCGAACCGCCCGACAAGAACCGGTTCCAGGTCACCTGGATCGGACACGCGACCTTTTTGATCCAGGTCGGCGGCCGCAATTTTCTGACCGATCCGATCTACAGCCGTTGCTGTTCTCCGGTTTACCTGCCCAATCTCCGGCGCCTAGCGGAACCCGGTGTGCCGTTTGAACAGCTGCCCCGCATCGACGGCGTTCTGATCAGCCACGACCACTACGATCACCTCGACCGGCGCACGATCCGCCGCCTCGGCAGCGAGCCTCACTATTTTTTCCCGCTCGGGATCACGCCCTGGTTCGAACGCATGCGCTTCGACAATTGCCACGAAGCCGACTGGGGCCAGCGCATCGCCTTCGACGGCCTGTCCCTGCATTGTGTTCCGGCGCAGCATTTTTCCGGTCGCGGGGTGTTCGACCGCAATCGCACGCTCTGGTGCGGCTGGATCCTCGAGTACGCCGGCCGCAAGCTCTACTTTGCCGGCGATTCCGGCTATTCGCGCTTGTTCGCCGAAATCGGCGGCAATTACGGTCCGATCGACTGCGCCCTCATACCCATCGGAGCCTACAGTCCCCGGTGGTTCATGCACCCGGTCCACGTCGATCCGCGCGAAGCGGTCAAGATCCACCGCGACGTCCGGGCCCGTCAGTCCATCGCCTCGCACTGGGGAACCTTTCGCCTGACCGACGAACCTCCGGGAGAGCCGCCGATCTACCTGCGGAAAGTCCTCGACAAGGAAGGCGTCCCGAAAGAAGAATTCGTCTCCCTGCGTTTTGGCGAGACGATGGAAGTCTAGCCTGATTTATTCACCAACAACACGAACCAACTCACCGAATCCATGATCGCCAAACAAGTCATTCTTATCGCCAACGGAGATCTCCGTTCGTCCGCCAATCGCAACTGCCAGGAAGCCCAGGAGGAGATGGAGAAACAGATTATCGCCGCCTTGGAAGCCGAAGGCGTATCGGTGAAACGGGGCCATCCCGTCGATCCGGAGAAGGGCCACGGTTTTATCGACAGCCAGAAATACGGCATGGAGGTGTTTCGCTCCATTCCCAAAGACGTGCCGCTCGTCGTGGCGGAAGCGGTCTGGCAGTACAGCCACCACATCCTGCACGGCCTCTACCAGCATCAGGCTCCGATCCTGACGGTCGCCAACTGGAGCGGCACGTGGCCCGGCCTGGTGGGCATGCTCAACCTGAACGGTTCGCTGACCAAAGCGGGAATCGAATACAGCACGCTTTGGAGTGAAGATTTCACCGACGCGTTCTTCCGCGAGGGGCTGCGGAGCTGGCTGGAAGCCGGGCGAATCGCCCACGACACAGCCCACGCACGCCCGTGCGGCGCCCTTCCCTCCGGCGCGGAGGAGACCGGGGTCGCGTTCGCGCGGGAATTTCGTGAACGCAAAGCCATCCTCGGCGTGTTCGACGAAGGGTGCATGGGCATGTACAACGCGATTATTCCGGACGAGCTCCTGCACCCGACCGGTGTGTTCAAGGAACGTCTGAGCCAATCCACCCTCTACGCCAAGATGCTGACGGTGGGCGACGACGAAGCCCGGGCGGTATTCGAATGGCTGCGCGAGCGGGGACTGCGCTTCGATTTCGGGTCCGACGAAGAAACCGACCTCACGGAGGCGCAGGTCTTGCAGCAGTGCAAGATGTACGTCGCCGCGGTCCGCCTGGCGGACGAATTTGGTTGCGACACGATCGGGATCCAGTACCAGCAGGGCTTAAAGGATCTCGCTCCGGCTTCCGATTTGGTGGAAGGGCTGCTCAACAACCGGGAGCGGCCGCCGGTGTACCACGAGGAAACCGGAATCGAACTGTATCCGGGCGAAGCGTTGCCGCATTTCAACGAGGTGGATGAATGCGCCGGCCTCGACGCCCTCGTCACGTACAAACTCTGGTCCCGCCTGGGTTACCCGCCGGAAACCACCCTGCACGATCTCCGCTGGGGCCGCCATTACAGCGGCGGGGGAGTCGATGATTATGTGTGGGTGTTTCTCATTTCCGGCGCTGCCCCGGCAGCGCACTTCATCGAAGGCTACCGGGGCGCGGTCAGCGAACGGCAGCCTCCCATGTACTTCCGCCTGGGCGGCGGAACACTGAAAGGCATCAGCAAACCCGGACACGTCGTATGGAGCCGTGTTTACGTCCAGGCCGGCCGGCTCAAGTACGACACCGGCCTGGCCGAAGTGGTGGAACTCCCGCGCGAGGAAACCGAAGAGCGCTGGCGTCTGACCACCCCGCAGTGGCCCATCATGCACGCGGTGCTGAAGGGAATTACCCGCGACCAGATGATGGCCCGGCACAAATCCAACCACATCCAGGTGGTTTATGCTCCGGACGAAACCAGCGCCCGCAACGGTCTCCACGCCAAGGCCGCCGCCATGAAAGAGCTCGGACTCGACGTCTCCCTTTGCGGCGATATCTGAATGCGCGCCGCGCGACTCCGAATCCCGGCGTTCGGGTTTGCTCCTGCGCCGGGCGGGTTAAAAACGTGGGCGGTACCGGTCAAAGGCCCGCAGAGCCCGATCAAGGCTGTCGGAATTCCGGCGGGCCGCCTCGAAGTTCCAGTGCCGGTCCACATAGCGCAACAGGCAGCCGTTGTAGTCGGGCCCGACCCGGCCGCGACGGCCGGTGCGCGGGAGCAGCGACTCGCGGACCGGCTTTTTTCCGGAACGGCGCGCGAGTTCGACGACGAATTCCTTGGGATGCCGAATGTCCTGGCTTTTCCGGGGAATCCGTTCCCGATCGACGGCGAGGTAGCGGGCAAACCCGCGCCGGTCGGCCAGGAGCCAGGCTTCCACTTCGATCACGGCCACGCGGAACAGCAGATTGGGATGAAACGGTGCGCTGTGCCACAGTTTCCGCAGGCTCGCCGCGCAACCGTTGTCGTCGAGATCGGCCATGACCACAAAACAGTTGCGAGTCGCCGCTTCGTTAAAAGCGGGCAGGTTCTTCTTTATAAACCCGTACCCCTCCTTCCCCAGACAAGACACCACCGAAAACTTCGGTGAGAAGCGCCGGAGCAGTTTGCGCAGGACACCCTCGCTCAACACGTCCTCGACCACGAGTACTGTGGGCGCACCGCGCGTCATTCAAAATACCCCAGCTCCTCGATCCGGGCCGGCTGGATGCGCGGCAGGATGACGTCGCCGGCGCTGAGACCCTGTTCGAGCAGCGTGTTGACATCGGGCAGATCGCACGCCCGGGTCACTTCGATCGAACGGTCGGAAGCGGGCAGAAGCACCACCACCTCGGCCGGATCGATACCGGCGTCCGACAGCAAGGCCGGGCTGTGCGTGCTGAGAACCACCTGGCTGGAGGCGCTCCGGCGCAGGCGGTGAATCAGACCGGGCAACTGGCGGACGACCGCGGTATTCAGGGAGAGCTCCGGTTCCTCCAGCAACAGCAACGGGCTTTTTTCGAGCAGCGACCAGAGAATCCCGACCAGGCGCAGGATGCCGTCGGAAAACTGGGCCTCCCGCAGCGGCGGGCAATTGCGTCTCCAGTGACGGAACGACGACTCCAGATGGGCGTCGCCCAAGTCGCCCGGACGCAGCCGGAAATCCTTGAGCAACGGCACCGACAGTTTGAGCGCCATCTCGATCTTGCTGAAGCGCGCGTCGCGCACCTTGGCGGGCACCGCCGCCACCTGGCGGAAAAAATCGCCCCGGGTAAAATTCTGCGACAGCGAGTCGCCCGCCTGTTCCTCCCGCCGGAAGCGATGCGGGATCAGATGAAAATAACGGGATTCGGCGAAAAAAGTCGCGATTTCCCGAAACGGCGCGTTGGTCACGACATTCTCCAGAAACGTCTCCCGCAGCCGCGGCCGGTCCCCGCAATCCTCCGCATCCGGGCGGTCGAGCACCAATCGATCGCCTTTCCAGGCGCGTTCGCCGGTCACCATCGGAACGTCGGGCCGGCGCGGATACGCATTCAGGTCCAGCGCGTACCGCCAGCGCGGTTTGTGTCCGTCGCCTGGCCGCCCGAAATGAAAGTCGAACCCCACACGCGCCCCCTTCGCCGCGGCCAGCGAACGGATCAACCCCACCCCGCCCCGCCGCTCCACCGCCCGGTGAAGGCCGCCGCCGGGCGCGACGAGATCTTTCATGAAGTGAAACACATCCAGAAGATTGGATTTTCCGGAGGCGTTCGCCCCCACCAGGAAAACCCGATCTTCGAGAGGCAGATCGACCCGGCGGAAATTCTTCCAGTTGCGCAAAACAAGTCGGGTGACAATCATCCCAGGCTCCGTGGTTCGAGTCCGAGTTGAACCGCGCCGCTCAGGATTGGCAATCGTATAGTGCAACCGCCCGTGAGACGCGCCGGGAACGCCGTTTTCCAGTCGATCCCGACCGGCCGCGCATCAAGGGATTTCGAAGCCCCCGTGATTGGCGTTGCGGTAGTATGCTTCAATTTCATCGGGTACGGTGGATACCTCGTCCACCACCTTGAACAGGTGCAGATCGCCTTCGGAAAGCACGCCCTCCTTCAAGAGCTTATCGCGCAGCCACGTTACCAGACCGTCCCAGAATTCAGAACCGACCAGGTAGACCGGGAACGGTTTGATCTTTTCGGTCTGGATCAGCGTCAGGGACTCAAAAAGTTCATCGATCGTGCCGAAGCCGCCCGGAAACACGACAAAAGCGGTCGAGTACTTGACCAGCATCACCTTGCGCACAAAAAAGTAGCGGAAATTGAGGGTATCGCTCTGGTACGGGTTGGGCGTTTGCTCCCGGGGCAGGTCGATATTCAGCCCGACACTGCGTCCGTCCGACTCGAAAGCGCCCTTGTTGGCCGCCTCCATGATGCCCGGTCCACCACCCGTGAGGACCGCATAACCGGCTTTGGCCAGGCGTCCGGCGAGATCCTCCGCCTTGCGGGAGTATGGCTGATCGGGGGGAAAACGTGCCGATCCGAAAATGGTGACGGCCCGGCCGACGTCGCTCAAATCCTCGAAGCCCTGAACGAACTCTCCCATGATGCGAAACAGCCGCCAGGACTCCTCCGCGAGCACGTCGATGACATATTGCTTTTCGGTTTTCTTTTTCATCGTTCCAAATTCCGTTTTCTCGATTCACGCTAAACTCAGCTTGATAAACGCCTCCGGAGAATTTACACCGGATCGTGGAGCGTTTACACTGTATCTCAACCCGGACCTCCCGCATACGGACGTTTCCGGAGCAACGTCTCCCGTCTCCGTCCGATCACTCTCAACCACAAAGGAAAACCACAATGACGCAAGCATCATCCGAAGCTCCGAAAACCGGCGGTCAGCTCAGCCGGCTCGACCAAATCAAGCGGCACACGAAAGTCGTGGCCGACACCGGCGACTTCACCGCCATGAAGCAGTACGAGCCGCTCGACGCGACCACCAACCCGAGCCTCATCCTCAAGGCGGTGCGGAAAGAAGAATACCAGACCATCCTGAAGCAGGCCGTCGAGGCCCACCGCGGGACCGGCGAAACCGAAAAGGAAAAGATCGACCGCATCATGGGCGAACTGCTCGTGCTGTTCGGCAGCGAAATCCTCAAGATCATTCCCGGGCGCGTATCCACCGAGACCGACGCCCGCTTCTCCTTCGACACCGCGAAGATCGTGGACGACGGCCGCCGCTTCATCCGCCTCTACGAGGAGAAAGGCATCGCCCGCGAACGCATCTTGATCAAGGTCGCCTCGACCTGGGAAGGCATCCGGGCGGCAGAGCAGTTGGAAAAAGAAGGCATCCGGTGCAATCTCACCCTGCTGTTCTCGCTCCCCCAGGCCATCGCCTGCGCCGAGGCGGGCGTCCAGTTGATCTCACCCTTCGTCGGCCGCATCTACGACTGGTACAAGAAGTCCACCGGCAAGGAGTACACCGGCGCGGAAGATCCGGGGGTGCAGTCGGTGAGAACCATCTACAACTATTACAAGAAATTCGGCTACAAGACGGAAGTCATGGGCGCCAGCTTCCGCAACACCGGCCAGATCGTCGAGCTGACCGGTTGCGATCTCCTGACCATCAGTCCCGAACTGCTGGAGGAACTGGCCAACAACCGGGATCCGGTCGAGCGCAAGCTCGATCCGGAAAGTGCCATGGCGGCGGACATCGAAAAGGTGTCGCTCGACGAATCGGCCTTCCGTTACCGGCTCAACGAAGACGCCATGGCCACCGAGAAAACCGCCGAAGGCATTCGCAACTTCGCCGCCGACGCGGTGAAGCTCGAAGGGCTGATTCGCAAGCAACTCGGCTGAGCGACAGTTTCGCCGCTCGATTCCATTCCGCCCGCCGGTCTCAGACCGGCGGTTTTTTTTGGTCGGTTTGAACAACGCCGGACTTGCCATCATCCCGACACGATTCATGCTTTCCTGAAACGCCCCATGACCCGCGACCAGACTCCATCTGATCAGGAGGCGCTCCTGATCCTCAACGCCCTGCCGGAGCTCGGGCCGGTGACGCTGCGTCGCCTGCTGGACGCGTTCGACGGCGACGCCCGCCGCATCCTGGCTGCGCCCGCCCGGGAACTGCAACGCGTGCGGGGCGTCGGGCCCGCCATGGCCGTAGCGCTGAACGGTTGGCGCGAGCACGTGTCACCCGAGCGGGAAAAAGCGCTGCTGGACCAATCCAACGCCCGTTTCGTCACCGGTCGGGACCAGGCCTACCCACCCCTGTTGCGCGAGATCTACGATCCGCCCATCGGCCTGTATTGGCGGGGCCTCGAATGCCTCACCGAGCCCTGCATCGCGTTGGTGGGCACGCGCAGGCCCACTCTCTACGGGCAGACCACCGCCAAAAAGCTCGCGGCCCAACTCG
>SLOW01000283.1 GCA_007132315.1 Opitutales bacterium | reverse complement strand
GGGAAACCGCGCGCGCCCTGGAGGCTCCCGCCGGTTTTCTCGACCGTCTCCGCAAGGTGATGGACCGGAACAAGATCCCGGAGCTCAAGAATTCCGCTGCCGGGTGGCGGTGCGTCAAGGACGTCTGGGCCTCAAAATGGAACGACCGGGCTTATTACAGCCGTCGCGCGCGCGGATTGAAGGAGGAAGACCTGTACATGGCCGTTCTGATTCAGGAAATCGTGCCGGCCGAATACGCCTTCGTTCTGCACACGGTGAATCCCCTGAACGGAGACACCGGCGAAATCTACGGCGAGGCCGTACCCGGACTGGGCGAAACCATCGTCGGCAACTACCCGGGCGGCGCCCTGAGTTTCACCGTGCGCAAAGACACCCGGGAACCCAGCGTGCTCGCCTACCCCTCGAAGAGTGTGGGTTTGTTCGGAAGCGGGCATATGTTCCGCTCCGACTCAAACGCGGAAGACCTGGAAGGCTACGCCGGAGCCGGGCTCTACGACAGCGTGGCCCTGCCCCCGGCCCGGGAGGAGCGGCTCGAGTTCGGTCGGGACGCCCTGACCGGCGACGACGCGTTCCTCCAGGAGTTCCTGCGCAATCTCGCTGAAATCGGTCTGGCCGTCGAGAAAACCTTCGATTCCCCCCAGGACATCGAAGGTGCTTTCGCCGGCGGCCATTACCACGTCTTGCAGAGCCGGCCGCAAGTCTGACCCGGGCCGCCGCGTCAGGGCCGGACCAGAAACGGGGTCCCGGTTCCGTTCTCCGGCGAAACCACCGAAACGAGGCGCCGCGGGTTCGCCTGCGACGCGTCGGCGAACACCGCCTCCACCCGTTCCACCGTGTTGCAGTCGCGGCTCAGGTGCGCGAGGTAAACCTGTTCCCAACGCGCGCCCGGGGTGTTTTCAACCAGATCCACAGCGGTTTCGTTCGACAGGTGTCCGTGGCGCCCCGAGATCCGTTGCTTGACCGACCACGGGCGTTTGCGGTCGTTCTTCAGCAACTCGCCGTCGTGGTTGGCTTCGATCACCAGCACATCCGTCCGGCTCAGCCGCTCCCGCACGCCGTCGGGCACGTACCCGAGATCGAGCGCCCAGCCGATGCTGGTGCGCTGATGAAATAAGTCACCGCCCCCCGACGAAAACACGAACCCGACCGGATCGTGGGCGTCGTGCGGCAGCGCGAACGCGTCGATTTCCAGATCCCGAAACACAAAACGGTGCCCGGTTTCGAAGATCCGCCAGTCCAGGTCCGTCCGCAAGCCGCCGCGGGCCGCCTCGGCGGTGAAGCTGTTGGCGAACACCCGCAACTTTCGGTAGCGGGCCAGGCCCCGCAGGCCCGCGATGTGATCGCGGTGTTCGTGGGTGACGAACACCGCGTCGAGATCGTCAACCGACTCACCGCACGCTTCCAGCATCTCGCAGATCCGGCGCCCGGAAAACCCTGCGTCGATCAATACCCGGCAATCCTCGGTCTGCAGAAACCCGCAGTTTCCGGCGCTGCTGCTACCCAGAATTTTGAACCGTACTCCCATGAAGGATCAGGCAACCGAATGGTCGCGCCGCTGGCAAGCCACATACCGCGGAAAAATATCATCGGCCCAGATATAAAGCCTTGTCCCTGACAACCGCAGCCGTTGATCTGGAGCGCGATGCAATTCGACTACCGACGGACAAAAATCATTTTCACCATCGGTCCCGCCACCGAGAGCGAGGAAATGCTCGAACGCCTCATCCGCAACGGCGTGGACGTCTGCCGGTTGAACATGGCCCACGCCAATCACGAATGGACCCGCACCGTCATTCGCCGGATCCGCGCCAGCGGGGATCATCGCCAAGATCGAGGATCAGCTCGCCGCCCTGCGCCCCCACCGCTCCCCCATCTTCGCTTTCAGCGGTTCGCGGGACACCCTGCGCCGGTTGCGGCTTCACTGGGGCATTGAGCCCTACCACCTGCCGTTCAACAGCGACCCCGGAGTCATGGTCGCCGAGGCGATGAACATTCTCCGCGACCGGGAAAAAGTCCGCTCCGGCGACAAACTGGTGATCGTGAGCAATATTGTCCTCAAAGACCAGCTGGTGGACACCGTGCAAATGCGGTTCGTCGAGTGATCCGGAGCCGAAAGTCACGCCGTTCAACCGTGCGGGTCGCGCGGCGCCGGCATTTATTAATGCTTGAAAACGCCGTCTCGATCTTTCAACAAAGAAGCTTCATGGAGCCAGAATATTACATCAGGCAGAAGGACGCCCAGGAATCGCGCGGCCCCTTCACCGTCGATCAACTCACTTCCCTGGCCGAAGCCGGCCAGGTGGAAGACGATACGCTCATTTACGACGTTGAGAAGGAGACCTGGAACGAAGTGTCCGAGTTGCCCGACCTGAAGGCTCAGCTGTTCCCCGAAAAGAGAAAACTCAACCTCAAGCCCAAAGAGAACGTAGCCCGCCTGAACATCGAAGACGAAAACGCGGAACCGATTACCGTGGACGAAATGCTGGCTCAGGCGGAAGGCCGGACGAAGGACACGAAACACCAACGCAACCTGGACGAGCTCCGGGTCGTCTATGCCTATATCGGCATGCACGTTGCGGCGGTGATTTTTCTCCTCAGCGGGATCGCGCTGGTCGCTCAGGACGCGGATATCCTGTTCGGCCTGGAATTCGGCGCCATGCTGGTGAATCCACTCGTCCTGATCGGCGTGGTGGATCTGGGTCTCGCCACCGTCCTGTTTCTGCGCACCACGGCCGTGTATCCGTTTATCCGATTCCGGGCCGCGCTCGGCGTGGGCTTCTTCGCCGTGGTTTACCTTTCCTACGGCGAGCCCATCCTGTTGACGGCCGCCGTGGCGGGTTCGATCGGCCTGTTTTTCTGTACCATCACGGTGGCGCTGCTGCCGCTCGCCGCATTCTGCATCCTGGGCCTGGGCGGGATGGGCGCGTTTGCCTACCTGCTGATGCTAACCTGATCGCGGCCGTTCGTCGTGTGGCGGAACAGCGACTGCCGGCGCCATGCCAAGAAACGAAAACAGACGGCCGCTGCGGGAGATCTACCGCCGCGAGAAGAGTCGACTTGAGCGGTTGTTCAAGACCGAGATCTGGAAGGCTTCGAACCTTCGGGACAACAGGCGCAAATCCGCCGGCTTTCAGTTTCTGCGCATCATCGCGATCTCCATTTCCGGACTGAAGGAGTCGCACATCGCCAGCCGTGCCGCGGCGCTGTGTTTCAGCTCGCTGCTCGGACTTGGCCCCCTCCTGGCGGTGGCGGTGACCCTGTCTGGTTACCTCCTGGAACGCACCGAGTCCGACCTGCCCCTGCGAACCATCGAACGCGCGATCACCTTCGTCGCGCCGCAGATCACCATCTCGGAGGATCCGGACCAGGACGAAGAGCGGCCGGAGGAATACGACGAGCAACTGTCGGTCGAAATGAGGGAAATCAACCCCGAACTGGCGGCGTTCCTCGATGACTTCATCGCCCGCGCCCAATCCGGAACCATCGGCGTGGCCGGGACGCTGCTCATCATCCTCGTGGCGATCCAGTTGCTGACCACGGTGGAAAACGCGTTCAACACGGTCTGGGGAGTCAAACGCGGACGCGGCATGTTCCAGCGCGTGGTGTTTTACTGGACCATTATTTCCCTGGGCGCGGTGCTCGGGTTCGCCGCGCTCGGCCTGTTTTCCCTTTCGCTGACCGCGGTTTTTCAGAACCTCCCGCTGGGCGAGCATTTTCTGGCATTCGTCCAGTGGCTGACCCCGCTTTTTTCGCTCCTGGTGTTGATTCTGCTCCTCACGGCGTTCTACCGTTTCATGCCGAACACCCACGTGGCCTGGCGGCCCGCCCTCTGCGGCGCGACCATCGTCGCTCTCCTCCTGCTGGCCAACAATGCGCTCACGTTTCTGTACGTTCAGCGGGTGGTCACCACCTACACGATCTATGGATCCGTCGGCATCCTGCCGGTAATGATGCTGGGATTGTTCGTGTTCTGGCTCATCGTCCTCTTCGGCACCCAGATCATCTACGCCATTCAGAACGTCAACTACCTCAGCAACCGGGAAGCCTGGAAAGGAATCAGTCACAACGCCCGAGAACTCCTCAGCCTCCTGCTCCTCGTTCTGATCTGCCGGCGCTTCCAACGGTGCGAACAGCCTCTCTCGACCGAAGAACTGACCTCTCTGGTCGGCGCCCCCAGCCAGATCGTCAACGAATCGCTGAGCCGATTGGCGGACCTCGGCTACGTCGCGTCCATACCGGAAGCCGAGACCGGAATCGCCCGGCTCACGCGCCACCAGCCGGCCCGTCCTCTGGAGCGGATCACGCTCGACAGGTTCCGGAAAGATTTTGCCGACTACGGCAACAGCGAGGCCGTCCCCATACTAGACGACCTCGATCCAATCGTCCAACGGTACCGCGAAGAGACTCTTCGAAAAACCGCCTTGCCGACGGGATCCAAACCGCTCAGCGAACTCCTGGAACCGGAGCACGGAGTGTCCCGGAAGAGACCCGGTTCCGACTCGAAGAACCGTTGACACCCGCACGCCCGGGGTTACATTCTCCTATCTTTATTCACACGCGCGGACACCGTTTAACACAACCATGATTACCTGGATCCAGACCCGCTTTCAGACCGGCTATAAAATCCTCTTCTTTTTCATCCTGATCATCGTCATCGTGGCGTTTGTCTTCACGGTGGGCGACGCTCCCGGCATGGGACGTGCCGGTGAGCGGGCCGAACCGATCGAATACTTCGGCTACAACCTCCGCTCCCAGGCGGATCAGCAGGAAATAATTCGCCTGGCCAGCATCAGCTATTATTTGAACCGCGGACGCGACCCGGGCGAGGATCTGACCCGCTACGCCTACGAACGGCTCGCCTATCTCGGTACCGGGCGCGACCTGGGGCTCCCCTCGCCGGACGCGACCGAACTGCAAGCTTTTATCTCCGCCCTCCCCGCCTTCCGCGGGCCCGACGGCCAGTTCGACCGGCAACGCTACCAGCAATACCTGGACCAGATCGAAGCGCACCCGCGGATGAGCACGGCGGACCTGATCCGCGTGATGGACGAGGATTATGTCGTCAGGCAGACGCGCAATCTGATCGAGGGCCCCGGCTACGCAATCCCGTACGAAGTCAAGCGCGACGTGGCGCGTCAGCAAACGGAGTGGACCCTCGAACTCGCCTCCCTGCCGGTCGCCGATCTCGACGTCGAGGTCGAAGCCGACGAGGACGTTTTGACGGCCTTTTACCAAGAGAATGATTTCCGCTACGAAGTCCCCGTACACAAGGCGATTTCCTACGTGATCTTCGACCCCGGGAACTACCTCGATCAAGTCGATGCGCCCTCCGAGGAGGATATGCGGGACTACTTCGAGGCCAACCGGGGGGATTTCCTCCCCGAGGAACCGGAAACGAACGGGGACGAGGAAGAACCCGAGGAGCCGGAGGTTCGATTTGAGGATGTCGCTGACGAAATCGAGACGCTGCTGCGGCGCGAACAGGCGCCCAGGCTCGCCCGCGAAGCGGCGTCGGACTTCACTTTTTATCTGTTCGAGAACCAGATTGCAAAGAGTTCCGACGAGCTGGCTCAGCGCATCGCCGAACTCGACCTGGAGCGCCGCGAACTCGAACCCTTCGCCGAAGGCGACCGTCCCGCCGAAGTCAACTTCTCCGAAGACCTCATCCGGGACATCCGGCGCCTGGACGAGGATCGCTACTTTACCGATCCCCGTCGTTTTGGGGACGACATCGTGGTCGCCCTGCTGGAGGAAACCATTCCCGCCTACGTCCCGCCCTTCGAAGAGGTTCGGCAACAGGTCGAATCCGATTACCGCGAAGAAGAGCGGCGGCGCCTGCGCACCGAGCGCGCGAGCGAAATCCATGAGAGCCTGAGAGATCGCATCGCCGACGGTGCAAACTTCGCCGAAGCCGCCGAAGCCGCCGGACTGGAGGTGTCGTCCATCGATCCGTTTATCCAGCAGCAGGCCCCCGATGGCGTTCCCCCTGCGGTGCTGCAACGCCTCCGGGAGCTCCGCCGAGGCGATGTTTCCCGCATGATTCAGGCCAACGACCTGGCCTATTTTGTTTACGTCGCCGACCGCCAGGTGCCGGAAATCGACGAGACCCAGGAAGAATTCCTGACCAATCTCCAACAGACCCGGAATTTTTCCGCCAATATCGCCGGTCAGTTCGCCATTCAGGAAATCCAGCAGCGCGCCATGCCGCGCACGACGGAACCGGCGCGATGACACGCCGCCGTTCGTGCGGGCCGCCGGCGTCGCCGTTAGACGAAACAAGGGTCCGTCAAAGATCATGCCGCTGTTCCACTACCGTCCGAAAAAAACGCCGTGCCGTATGTGCGGCGACGGCTTCGAAAGGTGGGAACGCGCCTCCGACCAGCGATTGGATCACTGTGACAAGTGCGGCCAGGAAGTCGAAGCGCTTCTCCCCGATTCCGTAAACGCGTTGCAGCGCACGCGCAAGCCGTCGGTCCGGGAAGCGAAGGACGCGGGTTTCACCGTGCTCAAGCGGATTTCCGGCGGCGAATACGAAAAGCAATAGTCGGGGAACGGGGGACGCCCGTGCTCCCAGGTTCCGCACATCCTATGCCCGACAGTCCACGACTCAGACGTTATTGAGCGCCGCCAACGCGGCGCGAATGCGTTCCGGATCTTTTTGTCCCGGCGAGGACTCGACGCCACTGTTGAGATCGACAATCCGGGCTCCGCTTTCACGAACGGCTTGAGTGAGGTTTTCGGGTGACAATCCCCCGGCCAGCACCCAGTTTTTCTCGGGACGCGCCTCGGCCAGTCGCCTGAATTCGGACCAGTCGCCGGTGACACCGGATCCCCCGAACACGCCGGCCTCGGCCCGATAGGTGTCCACCAGAAAGGTGTCGGCCAGGTCGTACAACGGTTCCGGGATGGGAATCGCCGGTTGGCGTTTTGGAGTCAACCACAGGCACTCCCGACCGACTGTGGAAGACCAGGAACGGATGGTGGCGTGATCCATGTCGATGGGGAAATGAACCTGAAAAAAGGCGAACCCCGCATTCTTCGCCCGGCGCAGTTCTTCGATGTCCGGTTTCACCTGCACGTAAACCAATGGCAAATCCGGCATATCGGGACGCAGCTCGTCAAAGCGTTTCCACGACAGCCCGCGGGGGGATCCCGGATAAAAGTTGATCCCCAGAAAATCGGCGCCCGCCTCCGCCGCCGCCTGGGCATCCCCGGCACGAGTCACACCGCAAATCTTAACGTTGGTCCGCATCGCTTAAAGGTAACCGTTCTTTGCGGTTCCGCTATACGAGTCAAGCCGCGAGGATCGACCGCGCATCGCCGGATCAGGTCGAGCCGATTGCTTTGCGTTTCTCGTCCGCGGCTTCGTCCGTATCCATCTCCGAGGCCACGCGGGAAATGCTGGACAGCATCCTCTGGAACAGAATGAAAGCCAACAGCAGTGCTCCGATCGCTATCCGCAACCACCACAAACTCAGGCGCCCATCGAAAACGAGAGCGGTCTGGATTGTACCGAAAATCAGGACGCCGGTGAGCGTGCCGAGGACGGTCCCCACCCCTCCGGTGAGGAGGGTGCCTCCGATGACAGCCGTGGCGATGGCGTCGAGTTCGAAGCCAACCGCCAATGCCGAATTTCCGGACCCCATGTAGATCGAGGCTACCACCTCCACCAGAGAGGCGCAAAAACCGCTGAACGCGTAAATCGAAGTCGAGATCCATCTACTCGCCGACCCGGCTCGAATTCGCCGGCCGGGTTTGGAGCTGCACCGTGCTGGAGAAATACCACCATCCGGTCACCGGACGTCTCCGGTTCACGGTGACACCTCTGGCATTGATCGACCTGCTGGCCATCCTGCCCTTCTACCTGACGTTCCTGGGCATCGACCTGCGGTTCCTGCGGATCGTCCGGATCCTGCGGATCGCCAAGCTCAGCCGCTACCTCTCGAGCCTCCACCTGTTCATCGACGTGTTGCGCAACCGCAAGGAAGAGCTCATCATGACGACCACCGTCCTGGTCCTTCTGCTGATCATCTCCTCGTCCATGATGTACTACGCCGAACACGACGCCCAAGCGGATGTGTTCAGCGGCATTCCGGCGACCATGTGGTGGGCGGTCGCCACCCTGACCACGGTCGGCTACGGCGATATCTATCCGGTCACCGGCCTGGGAAAACTCTTCGGAACCGGATCAGCCATCGTCGGCATCGGCCTGTTCGCTCTGCCCACCGCCATCCTGGGATCCGGGTTCATCGAGGAGATCAACAAACGCAAAGAAAAACAAACTTGCCCGCACTGCGGGAAATCGATCCATCAATAACCGGCTTCGGACCGGTGAGAACGGCGATCGATTGGGACGGTCTATCGTTTGATGAAACCGAGTCGCGGTCGGAATGACCCTCCAAGGTAAAGGGCCGATGCGATTCGGTTAAGCCTGAGGCAACGCGATTCCGCCGAGCACGAAGTGAAGCCTCGTGCCTGCCGGGAGAAACGTATTGCACTTTTCGCTTAACCGCGTGGCATTCGGGCTAGACTTGAATGCGAATCGGCATTGAGATAACGCCCCATGGCCAGCACCGTATTCACCATCGCCAACCAGAAGGGCGGCGTCGGCAAGACCACCACCGCCGTCAACCTCGCCGCCGCCCTGGCCCGGCGGAAGACGTCCGCTCTGGTTGTGGATCTCGACCCACAGGCCAACGCCACCAGCGCATTGGGTATCGACAAACGGGAGGGTGGCAGTATCTACGGTCCCCTGACCGGAGACGGTGCGGCGGCCGAGCGGGTGGTCGAAACATCGCAAAAGGGCCTCTATCTTCTGCCCTCCGAAGTCGATCTGGCAGCCGTCGAGATCGAACTCTCCCAGGGCGCGAACTACTTGACCCGCCTGCGCGAAACCCTGGAGCCCCTGGTGGCCTCGGACCGTTACCGCGCCATTATCCTCGATTGTCCCCCGGCCCTCGGACTCCTGTCCATGAACAGCCTTGCCGCGGCCGACTACCTCCTGATCACCCTGCAGTGCGAATACCTCGCCATGGAGGGACTCGGCCAGATTCTCAAAGTCATCGACCAGCTTCACGAAGCCGGAATCAACGAGCGCCTGGAACTCGGAGGCATCGTCATGACCATGTTCGACATCCGAACCAACCTGTCGCGTCAGGTGGTCGAGGAAGTGCGCCAGCACCTCGGCGACAAGATGTTCAAGACGGTCATTCCACGCTCGATACGCCTGAGCGAATCCCCGAGCTACGGCCAGACCATCTTCGAATACGACTCCGCCAGCGCCGGCGCTGGCGCCTACGAGGATTTGGCCAAAGAAGTGATCAAACGATTCTCACTGTAGCGTCCCGCCCACCCAGGCTTTTGCAACCAGAGTTCTCAGGCGTTCGCGGTCGGTCGCGGTCACTTTGGCGACAAAGCCCCGTTTGTGCGCGAAATGGACATCGGGTTGATCCTCGATACGGGTGAAGTTGAGGCGAGGATCGTCGTTGAACCGGGAAAGCCCGTAGCCGGAGCCGCGCCGGTCGGGGTAAATCAGCCCGGCCGTGGAGTCGGTCCAGCCCCGACTTTCGATGAAACGGCCCAATCCGTACGACGGTTCGTCCGGAAGCGGCTCGGTGCGCGGCATGTAGAGCACCCGAAAGGAATCGTCGCCGGAAGCCAGCTCCCACAACTCCGCGTGCTCCCCAATCGTTTCCAATCGGCTCTGCAAAAATTTCAGATAATTCAACAAGTCCTCCCCGATCATCCGCATCAACTCCCACAGGACATCGCCCGGACGGAGTGTTTCCTCC
>SLOW01000219.1 GCA_007132315.1 Opitutales bacterium | reverse complement strand
ATTTGTCGATGGCTTCGCGGAGTTGCCGGAGGAATGCTTCGGTGTCGCGGGCGGGGTCGAGGATCCAGGTGACTTTTTTGACCAGGGCGGCGAGGGCGCCTTTGTGCAAGGGGATAAGTTCGTTGCAGACGAGGCGCGGGTCGTCGTCGCGGTTCATCACGGTGCCGGTCACGATCAGCGGTTTTTCCTCTTCCAGCTTGGGGCCGTGTTCTTCATAGGAGCTGGCGTAAAGGTTGACCTGGAAGGTGCTGTTGCGGGTGACGAGGTTGAAGAACGCCCAGGGACGGTTGTCCTTGCGGGAGAGTTTGCGCACAATGCCGGAGGCAATGCCACAGAGGCGAAAGGGCGTGCGGTCGGGGGATTGGAGAAGGGAGGTTTCGTCGTGGCTCTGGGCGGCGATGGCGAGATCGCCGAACGCGTCCATGGGGTGTCCGGAAACGTAGAAGCCGAGCAGTTCGCGTTCGTGTTTGAGCATTTCGGCCAGGGAGAAGATTGAAGATTGAAGATTGGAGGTTGAGGATTGTGGAGTTTGGGAGGAGGAATCTCCGGGGGTAAACCCCGTCGCCACAGGAGGAGTGGGGGGCGGGGTGAGGAGGTCGAGGAAGGATTCCTGGCCGGTGGCGCGGTCGTGTTGGACGGCGGCGGCCTGGCTGAGGGCGGCGTCGAGGCCGTCGAGCAGGATGCCGCGGTTGACGCCGGTGAAGTCGAAGGCGCCGGATCGTATCAGGCATTCCAGGACGCGGCGATTGACGGCGCGGGAATCGACGCGGTTGAGAAAGTCGTCGAGGGACTCGAAGGGGCCGTTGGCTTCGCGTTCCTCGATGATTTTCTGGGCGGCGCCGTCGCCGACGCCTTTGATGGCGGCGAGGCCAAAGCGGATGGAGGGGGAGGGATTTTGGATTTTGGATTTTGGATTTTGGATTGAGGGGGAAACGGGGGAGGGATTTTGGATTTCGGATTTCGAATTTCGGATTTCTGATTTGGGATTTGGGTTTGTGGCGGGTGGTGTGCCGTTGGTCGAGAGAGCGGTGTCGGGGAGGACGGGGGTGAAGTCGTGGCGGGAGTGGTTGACGTCCGGGCCGAGGACTTCGATGTCCATGGCGGTGCATTCGTCGATGAAGTGGCTGACTTTGTCGGCGTTGCCCAGTTCGCTGGAGAGGAGGGCGGCCATGAACTGGACGGGGTAGTTGGCTTTGAGGTAGCCGGTGCGGTAGCTGAGGAAGGCGTAGGCGGCGGAGTGGGATTTATTGAAGCCGTAACCGGCGAACTTTTCGAGGATGGCGAAGATTTCCAGGGCGGTTTTTTCGTCGATGTCGTTGGTTTTCTTCGCGCCCTCGACGAAGATGGCGCGCTGTTTTTCCATTTCCTCGACCTTTTTCTTGCCCATGGCCCGTCGGAGGATGTCTGCGCCGCCGAGGGAGTAGCCGGCGATGATCTTGGCGGCCTCCATCACCTGCTCCTGATAGACCATGACCCCGTAGGTTTCGCGGCAGGTTTCCTCCAGGAGGGGGTGGGGGAACTTGATGCTCGAAGGGTCGTTTTTCCCGCGGATGTAGTCCGGGATCCAGTCCATGGGGCCCGGACGGTAGAGGGCGATGAGGGCGATGATCTCGTCGATACTGGCGATGTTGAACTGACGGCAGAGGCTCTGCATGCCGCCGGACTCCATCTGGAAGACACCGACGGTTTTCCCCTGGTTGAGAAGTTCGAATGTCGGACCGTCTTCGAGGGGGATCTTTTCGATGTCGAATTCGGGGTCGGTGGTGCGGTGGATGTTGGTGACGGCGTCGTCGATCACGGTCAGGGTCTTGAGACCGAGGAAGTCCATTTTGAGCAGGCCGAGGTCCTCGACCGGCCCCTTGGGGAACTGGGTGGTGATGGCGCCTTCCTGGAGTGTGAGGGGCACGAAGTCGCTGAGCGGCCGGTCGGCGATGATGACGCCGGCGGCGTGGGTGCCGACATTGCGGACCATTCCCTCGATGATCTTGCCGTGCTCCATGATGCGGCGGGCCTGGGGGTTGCGTTCGACCTCGGAGCGCAGTTCGGCGCTTTTGGCCATGGCCTCTTCCAGCGAGATATTGAGGTCGTCGGGCACCATCTTGGCGATGCGGTCTGCGTCGGCGTACTCGATCCCGAGCACGCGGGCGACATCGCGCACCACCATCTTGGCCCCGAATTTGCCGAAAGTGATGATGTTGGCGACGCACTCCTTGCCGTATTTCTCGCGGACGTAGTCGATGACGGCGCCGCGTCGGCGCATGCAGAAATCGATGTCGAAATCGGGCGGGGAAACGCGTTCCGGGTTGAGGAAGCGTTCGAAGAGGAGTTTGAAGCGGATCGGGTCGATGTCGGTGATCTTGAGCAGGAACGCGACCAGGCAGCCGGCGCCGGAGCCGCGCCCGGGGCCGACGGGAATGCCCTGTTTCCGTGCCCAGTCGATAAAGTCCCAAACGATAAGGAAGTAGTCGAGGAAACCGGTCTTTTCGATGACGCCGAGCTCGTAATCGACCCGTTCGAGGAGGGCGCGGGCGAGTTCGGGGTCGGGGGCTTCTTCGGGTTTTTCCGGGTCGAAGCCGTAGCGCTCGCGCAGGCCGGCCAGGCAGAGGCGGTGGAGGAACTGGCGGTTGTCCGCGACGCCGCGCAGCACGATCGGGCGTTCCTCATCGGGAGGCGGTTCGAAGACCGGGTAATGGTTTTCACCCAGGGGCAGCTCGAACTCGCACATTTCGGCGACCTGGACGGTATTGAGGATGGATTCGGGCACCTCGCGGAACCGCTCCTCCATTTCCCGGCGCGTTTTCAGGTAAAATTCGTTGGTGGGGTAGCGCATCCGTTTCTCGTCATCGACCTTGGAGCCGGTCTGAATGCAGAGTAGCGCGTCGTGGGTGACGCAGTCCTCGCCGTGCACGTAGTGGACGTCGTTGGTGCAGACCACTTTGAGGTCGAACTCCTTCGCCAGGTCGAGGAGTGGGCGGATGATGGAAAGCTGTTCGTCGATGCCGTGGTCCATGATTTCGACGAAGTAATTCTCGCGTCCGAAGATCTCGACGAACTGCCCGATCGCGCGGCGGGCTTCGTCGATGCGTCCGTTCAGGAGGTGTTGGGGGACCATGCCCTGGAGGCAGCCGGTGAAGCCGATCAGGCCCTCGCTGTGTTCGGCGAGCTGTTCGAGGTCGGTGCGCGGCTTGTAGTAGAAACCGTTGACGTGGGCGTCTGAAACGATCTTGAGCAGATTGCGGTAGCCTTCGAAGTTTTTGGCCAACAGTCCCTTGTGGTAGTACTTGCTCTTGCCGTCACGTTCCAGGCGCGAGTGATCGACCAGGTACACCTCGCACCCGAGCAGCGGTTTGATCCCGTGTTTGCGGGTGGCGCTGTAGAAATCGACCGCGCCGAACATGTTGCCATGGTCGGTCATGGCCAGGGCCTTCATGCCCAGTTCGGAGGCGCGTTGGACGAGCCGGTCCACCCGGCAGGCGCCGTCGAGGAGGCTGTAGTCGGTGTGGAGGTGGAGGTGGACGAAGTCTTGATCGGTTTCCGGCATGGTCGGGCGCTGTTGGCTCAACCATTCACAGGATTCTCGAGGGCTCAAGGAATTTGGATTCGGGGCGCCCGATGTGGCGTGGTAACCGGATCGCGAAAACGGAGGTAAGTTGCTCAGGGTAACGGGCAAGCGACGATTCCGTGCCAGCTTTGAATTCGTGCGATTTAGTGCGGGAGATTTTACTTGGCACCACAAGCGGGGCCGCCGATCATGGGCGGCTATGAAAGTCGTGTTGGCTTATTCCGGAGGACTCGACACTTCGGTGATCGTGAAGTGGATACAGGAGCGCTACAGCGCCGAGGTGGTGACGTTCGCCGCCGATATCGGGCAGGAAGAGGAATTGGGCGGCCTGCCGGAGAAGGCGCGTGCGACCGGCGCGGTGGAGCATCACACCCTCGATCTGGTGGAGGAGTTCGCAAGCGATTTCATTTACCCCATGATCCGCGCCAACGCCATCTACGAAGGCCAGTACTACCTGGGGACCTCGATCGCGCGCCCGCTGATCGCGAAGGCGCAGGTCGAGCTGGCGGAAAAGACCGGGGCGAACGCCGTTTCCCACGGCGCCACCGGCAAGGGGAACGACCAGTGCCGATTCGAGCTGACTTACGCCGCCCTGGCGCCGGAAATCGAGATTATCGCGCCCTGGCGTCTGGACGAGTTCCGGGAAACCTTTCCCGGCCGGACCGAGATGATCGACTACTGCCGGGCCAACGGGATCGATGTGGAAGCCAGTGCGGACAAGCCGTATTCGATGGACCGGAACCTTCTGCACATTTCCTACGAGGCGGGCATCCTGGAGGACCCGTGGTTTGATCCGACCACGAAAGACAACCGCGGGATGTTCAAACTCACGGCGGATCCCCAGGACGCGCCGGACGAGCCGGAATACCTCGAGCTGGAATTCGAGTCGGGCGATTGTGTGGCGGTGAACGGCGAACGCCTCGCCCCGGCGGGCGTGCTGAAGAAACTCAACGCGCTCGGCGGAAAACACGGTATCGGCCGCGTGGATTTGGTGGAGAACCGTTTTGTGGGGATGAAGAGCCGCGGGGTGTACGAAACCCCGGGCGGCACCATCCTGGTGCACGGGCATCGCCAGGTGGAGAGCCTGGCCATGGACCGGGAGTTGATGCACCTGCGCGACACCCTCATGCCGCGCTACGCGGAGTTGATCTATTACGGATTCTGGTACGCGCCCGAGCGGGAGGCGTTGCAGGCGTTGATCGACGACAGTCAGAAGTCGGTGACCGGGACGGTGAAACTCAAGCTGTACAAGGGGAACGTTATCACCTGCGGGCGCAAATCGCCGTACTCGCTTTACGATCCCGAGGTGGCTTCGATGGAAGGTGTGGCCAGCAGCTACAACCAGAACGACGCCAGCGGGTTTATCCGCTTGCAGGGGCTTCGCCTGCGGGCGCGGCACGCGGCGCAGAAAGCCCTTGTCGCCCGGTCGCCGGGTTCCCGGAAATAGGTAACCCGGCGGTTGATCGGGCTTTTCGATCAGCCGACCGCTCCGGAAGGCGAGAAACTCGTCGATTGACGGTGGTATCGCTCGCCCGTGGCGGAAATTGGGCCGTTTCGGCGCGTGGTCGTCGTGTCTAGCGCGCTTCCGGGAGAAGGGGCACACCCCGGAGATTCCTTTTGATTTTTGCCGATGATACTGAACAATGCGTGCCAACTTTATGAACAAGCTTTGCGTTTTTCTTGCCCTCGCGGTGTCGCTCCCGGCTGCGGGCCTGGGGGCCGCGTTCTCCAAACCGCTTTTCCTGTACGAGGCCGATCCTTTTGTGTCGTTCTCTCCCGCGATCGGATACGCCAGCGATTACTCCCGCGCGCTCAATCGGGAAATACGAACGGGCAAGCACCAGGGCGCAGCACTGGCGTTCGGCTACCGGTACACGTCGTGGAGCTTTGAACTCGAGGTGGCTTACCGGACGTCGGAGGTGAACGGGCATTTGTACCGCGGAACCGATCCGCACATCGGGAATCTGCTGTCGATCTCCGAGGACGCGCGCGGAACGATCAAGGATACCAGTTTGATGTTCAACGCGCATTACGTCTTTCCCACGCGTCACATCTGGCGGCCCTACGCGGGCGGCGGCATCGGTTTTTCGCGCGTCGCCCTCCGCGATTTCCAGCGGACCGAAGCCTTCACCAATTCCGAGGCGCGATCGTCCGACTCCGATATCGCGCCCGCCTTCCAGTTGATGGTGGGGATGCTGTTCGAGTTGGCGCCGGAGACCGATTTGATGATCGGCTACAGGTATTTCGGCACGGGCACGATCAACTGGGACGTTCACGATTACTGGGATAGCAGTGTCGATGAGGACTTGAAATTTTCCGGAACCAACGTGCACCTGCTCGAATTCGGTTTGCGCCTGAATTTTTAAGCCCACCATGGAGAAATTAAAGCAGGCGTTGCGGGACCTCTGGGAAAAAGCGCGGCACGGCTTTCGTCCCGAGAGCGACGAGGCGTGGACCCCGTTGGCCTCAACGGTATCCGGGACGAGCGAGGTCCTTTTCATCTGCACCGGCAATTATTATCGGAGCCGGTTCGCCGAGGCGCTCTTCAATCACAACGCGATCGAGGCCGAGTTGCCTTGGCGCGCGTTTTCCCGCGGGGTCGCCATCCACCTCGCTTCCAGCGATCTTTCGCCCTACACCCGCGAGGCTCTGGAGGCCCGCGGCATCGACCTCCGGATGACCGGCCCCACGCGCGCTCCCCTCCAGGAAGAGGATTTGCGGCGGGCGAAACGCCGGATCGCCTTGAAACGCACCGAGCACGAGCGCTACATTGAGGAACAGTTTCCCGATTGGAACGACCGGGTCGAGTATTGGGAGATTCACGACCTGGACGTCGCGCCGCCCGACGAGGCGTTGCCGCTTCTGGAACAGGCGGTTCTTCGGCTCTTGCGCGAGATTCAGCGCGAAAACGTCTGAGCGTCGCGCTTTACGGGTTTTCGACTGGGTTCAGACTCTGTTGCACCCGCCGCAGCAGGTCCTTCAGTTCATAGGGCTTTTGCAGGAAATCGTCGATGCCGGTCTGCTCGACGCGTTCCTTCTGGTCGTGGTCGAGAAAGCCGCTGGCGAGGATGACTTTCGCTTCGCTGTCGAGTTTCTTGATTTCCTCCAGTACGGACAGACCGTCGATCTTGGGCAGGCCGAGGTCGAGCAGCACCAGCCCGATTTCCGCCCTTTTCTGCTTGTAGATCGTGAGGGCTTGCGAACCGTCCGGAGCGGTGAGGACCCGGTAGCCCTTCCGGCGGAGCGTGATGGCGGTCATTTTGCGAATGTTGGGTTCGTCTTCTACCAACAGAATGGTTTCGACGCCGCCTTCGGGTTCGCCGCCCTTTTTGTCCGGGCGGTCCGCGACCCTCTGACCCTCGGAAGCGGCGGGGAAGTACAGATCGAACCGGCTGCCCCGGGCGGGTTGGCTGTGCACTTCGATGTGGCCGTGGTGACTCTTGACGATTCCGTGCACCACGGCCAATCCCAGACCGCTCCCCCGCTGGCCGTGCTTGGTTGTGAAAAAGGGCTCGAAGATGGCCTGAGCGACCTCTTCGGTCATTCCCGCGCCGGTGTCGCTGACGCTCACCCGCACGTATGTCTGCTCGGAGGGCGCCAGGAACGTGGAGGGCAGGTCTTCGGCCACCAGAGTATCGGTTTCCAGCGTGAGAACGCCCTCCGAATTCATGGCGTCGCGCGCGTTGAGGCAAAGATTCATCAGTACCTGGTTGATTTGCGAGGGGTCGGCCGCGACCAACGGCAGGTTGTCGGCCGGGCGGTGCTTGATTTCGATGGTTTTGGGCAGGGTCTCGCGCAGGATGGTCTTGATTTCATTGATCGCGTCGTTGAGCTGCAGCGGTTCCAGCGAGACCTGGGTCTTCCGGGCGAAGGTCAGAATGCGCTGCACCAGCCCCGCGGCCCGTTGCCCCGCAGTGTCGATCTGGTCGAGGTATCCCCGGGCGGGGTGCTCTTCCTCCAGGCTGTCGAGGGCCAGTTCGCAGTAACCGGTGATGATCCCGAGGAGATTGTTGAAGTCGTGGGCGATACCCCCGGCGAGGGCTCCCAGGCTTTCCATCTTCTGCGATTGACGGACCTGCGCCTCGAGTCGTTTGCGTTCCGTGATGTCGCGGCCGATGCCCAGGACGGACAGGGCGTCGTTCTGTTCGCGGTGTTGGGAGATGATGAACTCGCCGGTGCTCCAGCCGCCGTCCTTGCGCGAGATGCGCAGCTCAAAACGCTCGACGTATTCCCCGCGCAGGGCGGCCTGGAAATTGTCCACGGCGAACGCGCGATCGTCCTCGTGAATGATCGGCGCGAAGTAGGATCCGATCCAATTCTCTCGCGCCCGGCCGGTGAGGTCTTCGAAAACCCGGTTGAGCAGCGTGATCCTTCCGGAGGCATCGAGGTGGAACACGACGTCCCGGGCGCTTTCCACCAGCAATCGATAGCGGTATTCCGATTCCTGAAACGCCATCAGGGCGCTGTGCGTTTCGCCGCGCAACCGTTCTTGTTCGATGGCCTGGCGGATGGCCGGACCGAGACGTTTCAGGCGGTCTTTGAATACGTAGTTTGCGGCGCCCTCGTCGAGGATGCGCGTCGCTTCTTCGTCCCCGAGCACCCCCGACACCACGATCACGGGCACGTCCAATCCGCGCTCGCGGACGTGGTGCAGGGCCTGCACGCAGTCGTAGGCGGGCAGGTTGTAATCGGCCAGAATGACATCCAGGTCCGGGGCCAGCGCTCGCTTGAAGTCGGCCTCGGTTTCCACCCTTTCGCCGCTTGCCAGGAAGCCCGCGCGGTTGAGTTCTGTTTCGATGAGCGTCGCGTCCGCTTCAGAGTCTTCCAGCATCAAGAAGCGGAGGGGCGTGGGACTTGACTGCAACGTCATAATAATCGCTATGAAAGACGGCACGCCCGCGAGCGCAACCGGAATCATTGTTAGGCGGAAATTCCTTTTCGCTAAAGATTTATCATTTGTTGGCCCGCGTTTTTCTCAAGGAAAATTTTGCCTTTTCCCTCACGGCTCCTAGGTTGGGCTGGTATGCAGGATCTTGCTGAGTTGTATCAGGCGGTGATTCTCGACCACAACCGTCGTCCCAGAAATTTTTCGGAAATGGAAAATCCGGACCATTTGGCGGTGGGTGACAATCCGGTGTGCGGGGACCATTACACGGTTTTCCTGCGCATGGATGGCGACCGGATCGCCGAAGCGACGTTTCACGGGGCCGGGTGTGCGATCTCCAAAGCCTCCGCCTCGGTCATGACCTCGATGCTCAAAGGAAAGACGGTGGAGGAGGCGAAGGAACTGTACGAACATTTCCACCACCTCGTCACTTCCGGCGAAGTGGACGAAGACTACCTGAGCGACCTGTCGGCTTTCGCCGGGGTTCACCAATTTCCGGCCCGCATCAAATGCGCAACCCTTTCGTGGCACGCGGCCCTCAATGCGGCCAAGGGATCGGAGGATGATCGCGTGACGACCGAGTGATCGGCCCGATGCCCTGTTGGGAGAGCGGGAACGGAGGCCGGCGCCGGAGGTTTGTGATGTGGTTTTCTGATCTGAATGCGCGTGCGGGCGATGGTGCGAACTTTGGAGGTATCCCTCTTGCTTTTTCTTCAAAAACACCCCCGCGTTTTGTCATGATATTTCCTCTTTTAGGAGTCTGTCGGCGAAGCCGGACAGACTCCTGGTCTCGAGAATCAGCGTGCGCCCGCCGCGTGGCGTAGCCATTGTTTTTGAATAACGAACTCCCATGAGAGAACTGAACACCTTGCGCAACGACTTTCCCGTCCTGGATCAGCGGGTACACGGACAGGAACTGGTCTATTTCGACAACGCCGCGACCACACAGAAACCGCGGGCCGTGATCGAGGCGATCACCCGGTACTACGAACAGGACAACAGCAACGTGCACCGCGGGATTCACGCTCTCAGCCACCGGGCGACGGTGGCCTACGAGGGCGCGCGGGACCGGACCGCCGCTTTTGTCGGCGCCGCCGAAGCCGGAGAAATCGTCTTCACCCGCGGGACCACCGAAAGCATCAACCTGGTGGCCCGGGCCTGGGGGGATGCTTTCGTGCGAGAAGGCGATCGCATCCTCCTCACCGAGATGGAGCACCACAGCAATCTCGTCCCGTGGCAGTTGCTGGCGGAGCGCACGGGGGCCGAACTGGTCTTTGTGCCCATTACCGGGGATGACGGGCGGTTGGAACTGGAGGGGATCGACGAGCTTCTGTCGGACGGTGTGAAGCTGTT
>SLOW01000004.1 GCA_007132315.1 Opitutales bacterium | reverse complement strand
CTGCCACCAGGCGCCGGCGTCGCGTCGCGCCACCCGCGCGATCTCGTAGCGATATTCCTGTCGCGGGGGCAACGCGTGGAGATTTTCCAAACGTTCCACTTCCCGCCGAAGCTGTTCGGCTTCCTGCAGGGCGAGTTCGTCGTGCGCGCGTTGCCGGGCCAGGTCACGGACCGCTTCGATCAGATCGTCTTTGGATTGCGCGCGATAGGACCAGTAGTCCTGGACATCGCGAAGGACGGATGCGGTTTGGACCGCCGGCGCCTGGAGTTCATAAAACCCTGTCCGCAGGATGGTCTTGAAAATCGCGGGAAGAACGAGCCATAGCGCGATGGCAAGGGCGAGGACCAGAAAAGGACGTGCCTGGACAAATCGTCGTATGGCCAATGCGAGTGATCAGGATTTCGAGGAGGAGGTTACGTGGAGGAGGAGGAAGTTCAGGTCCTCGAGGACAGCTCCGGTTCCGATCGCCACCGCGCTCAGGGCGTCTTCTGCCACGACTACGGGCAGGCCCGTGGATTCGCTCAGGAGGCGGTCGATGTTGCGCAGGAGGGCTCCCCCGCCGGCCAGGATGAAGCCGCGGTCCACCAGGTCGGCGGACAGCTCGGGCGGACAGCGTTCCAGCGCGTTGCGAACCACCTCCACGATCGAGCTCACCGTGTCGGCCAGGGCTTCGCGGATTTCCTGGGAGGTCACGTGGAGGGTCTTCGGCAGACCGGCCACCGAATCCCGCCCCTTGACCTCCATGCTGAGCTCTTCATCCAAATCGTAGGCCGAACCGATGCGAAACTTGATTTCCTCCGCCGTGCGTTCGCCGATCATGAGGTTGTAGGCCCGCTTCATGTAGTTGATGATGCCGGAGTCGAATTCGTCCCCGCCCACCCGGATGCTCTTGGAATAGACGACTCCGGCCAGGGAAATGATGGCGACTTCGGTGGTGCCGCCGCCGATATCGACGATCATGTTGGCTGCCGGCTCCTCGACCGGGAGCCCGACCCCGATAGCCGCGGCCATGGGTTCCTCCAGGAGAAGCACTTCGCGGGCGCCGGCGTGAATGGCGGATTCTTTGACCGCCCGCTTTTCCACCTCGGTGATTCCGGATGGAATAGCCACCACCACCCGCGGGGGGATGACCTTGACGTTGTTGTGTACCTTCTTGATGAAGTAGCGCAGCATCGCCTCGGTGATGTCGAAGTCGGCGATCACGCCGTCCTTCATCGGGCGAATGGCGATGATGTTGCCCGGGGTGCGCCCGAGCATGAGTTTGGCCTCGGACCCCACGGCCAGGACTTTTCGGGTGTTGGCGTGAATGGCGACGACGCTGGGTTCGCGCAGAACCACGCCTTTGTCCTTGGCGAAGACGAGGGTGTTGGCGGTGCCCAGGTCGATGCCGATATCGTTTGAAAATAAGCCGAGAAACTTTCCTGCCATAACCGTTCCGGATTGTGTTGGCCCCGGGTGCACAATCCGCACGACAATGCGGGCACCCGGAAATCGCCCTCCAGCTTTTTCCCGGGTGGAGGAAAGTCAAAACAAAACGCGGTGACGCCACGCCGCCGGAACCAGCCGGAGGTGTCAATCGGCCGGGGCGGGAAGAAAACAAAGATTCAGGCGGAAGACGAGACGTCTTCTTTGGAGGATGACTTGCCCGCGTCGACGTTCTTGTCGCTCGCCGGGGCCTCTTTTTTCTTGGCCGGTTTTTGTTCGTCGTCGTCGAAAGCCGTGCGGATATCGTCTTCGATATCCCGGGTGGCGCTCTTGAACTCGCGCAACGCCTTGCCGACTCCGCGGGCCAGTTCCGGAAGCCGCTTGGCGCCAAAGAGGAGGAGCACCAGGAAGAGGATCAACAGAATCTGGGGAGCCCCCATGTTCTGGAAAAAAGCGGCGGTCAGTTGGGATGTGAAATCCATGATGAATCAATTTAAGCCCGACATCGTCTTCTGTAAAGCGGTTTCCGGCGGGTTTTGGGTTCAATCGTCTCGAGTCGCGACGACTTCGTCGCCCTGATTCGGCAGTCCCTCCACGATGCGCGCCCCGAGGGTGTTTCCCTGGCGGGCGCCGGAAGGCTGAAGCCGGGCGGTTTCGATATCCGCCCGGTTGCGGGCGGTCAGCGTGCGGCCGGAAATCGACGCTCCGCGTTCCAGCCGGATGACCGCCGTTTCTTCGGCGGTGTCCACCCAGACGACGTGGCCGACGGATTCCAGAGCGGACGCGCTCAGCACCGGGTCGGCTTGTTCGCCGGCGTTGTGGGTGGCGCAGCCGGTGAACAGGAGCAAGGCGACCGCCGCCGGGATGAGGGCGGAAACAGGACGCCGGTCTTCAGCTGCCCCCGCCAATATTGCGCAACTGTTTGAGATTGCTTTCAAGCTGGTCGGCGTCGAAAAACCCGTGGAGCTGTCTAATCCGCGTCGGGTGCCGCATCTTGCGGAGCGCTTTGGCCTCGATCTGGCGAATGCGCTCGCGGGTGACCTTGAACTGGCGCCCGACCTCTTCCAGCGTGCGGCTGTAGCCGTCCACCAGACCGAATCGCAGCGACAGCACCTTGCGCTCGCGCTCGGTCAAACTGTCCAGGACATCGACAATCTTGTCGCGCAAGAGACTGAAGGCGGTCATGTCGTACGGGTTTTCCGCCCCTTTGTCCTCGATGAAATCGCCAAAATTGGTGTCGTCGCCGTCGCCTACCGGACTCTGGAGGCTGATCGGCTGCTGCGCCATCTTCATGATGGCCTGAACCCGTTCCACCGGGAGTTGCATTTCCTCGGCCACTTCCTCGGAAGTCGGCTCGTGCCCGAATTCCTGGAGGAGCTGCTTCTGCACCTGCATCACCTTGTTCAGTGTCTCGATCATGTGCACCGGGATGCGGATGGTGCGGGCCTGATCGGCGATCGAGCGCGTGATGGCCTGGCGGATCCACCAAGTGGCGTAGGTGGAAAACTTGTAGCCGCGCCGGTATTCGAATTTCTCCACCGCCTTCATCAGCCCCATATTGCCTTCCTGGATGAGATCGAGGAAGGAGAGCCCTCGGTTGGTGTACTTCTTTGCGATGCTGATGACCAGCCGCAGGTTGGCTTCGACCATCTCCGTTTTCGCCCGATGGGCCTCCCGCATGGCTTTGCGAACTTCACGCACCAGGTGGGTCAGCCGGTCGGGGTCGATGCGGTACCGGGTTTCGATCTCCTTGAGCCGCTTCTTGAGCGGCTTGGGGTCGATCAGTGCGTCCTTCTTCGTTTTCGGCTTCTTGGCGGCTTCGAGACTGTGGTTGATCCGATGAATCTCCAGCGCCATGGGGGACAGGGTTTCCAGCAACTCCTCGAAGACCTTGAGTTTGAAACAGAATTTCCGAAAGTTGTTCTTGAGCGCGGTTTCGTTGCGGCGGAAGCGCGTGAGCGCTTTCTTGGCATCGTCTTCAGCGCCGGCGGACAGGTACGCCTCCCAGGCGTTTTGGGCGTTTGCCTCGGCCCGTTCAGTGGTCTCGATCAGCTTCGGGAGATTCTTGAAATAGTTTTCGCGGCTGTCGATTTTCTTGTCCAGGACCACGCGGTCGAATCGCTCCTCCCGGTTGAGCAGCTTGCGGCCGAGCTCGATCAGGAACCCGCCGGCCAGACCGACCGCGAACAATTCCTCCTGGGCGCGCAATTCGGCGTTTTCGATACGCTTGGAAATCTCCACTTCCTGCTCGCGGGTCAGGAGTGCGACCTGCCCCATCTGCTTCAGATACATCCGGACCGGATCGTCCAGAATGTCGTACTGCGAGGCGCGCACCTCTTCTTCCTCGGTGTTTTCCTGCCGCTTTTTGTAATTGTCCACCTCGTCCGCATCCAGGATCTCGATTTCGAGATTCTCCAGGATGGAGATGATGTTTTCGATTTCCTCGGGATTCTCGACGTTGCGCGGAAGAGCCTGGTTGATGTCGCCAAACGTCAGGTATCCCTGTTCTTTTGAGAGGCGGATGAGGTGGCGGATCTTTTCGTTGACCGAAGCCTGCTGCGGTTCGGCCGTGGCGGTCTGATCTGCGGTTTTCTGATTAACGGATTTCTTCTTGCGAGGCATGACGCGGTGGATTAAATGGCTTCCAGCTTCGGCGGGTTCGACTTGCGACGACGGAACTCGATGATCTGCCTTTGTAAATAGACGGTACCATCATCCAGTATTTCCCCATTGTTGGCTATTTCAAGTTCTATCTTCTTTATTTTTCGATTCAAGTGTTCCTGATGCAGGACTTTCAACGCTTGGTTGGCGAGCTTTTCAGGGCTGTCGTCGTAGGGTTTCCGGAAGAGAATCGAGTGGATCAGGCGCCGTTCCTCCTCGGTTTCCAATAAATGGTCGAGTTCGCCCACGCCCGCCCATTCATCGTGTTCGAACTCGGCGAGTACGCGGTTGAGCAGCCGTGCGGCGGTTTCCGAAGGGTCCAGCCACGCGTGTTCGACCATTTCTGAAATTGGTTTTCCCAGATGATCGTCGTGCAGGCACACGGCGAGAAGGGTTTCCACGGCGGTGCTCAGTTTGGCGGGCGGTGCCTGCCGTCCGGCGGCGTCGCCGTCGGCGCGAGGCGAAACGGTTTGCCGGCGGCGGCGTCGGTCGTGATGGGCGAAATCGACCACCACCGCGGTTTCGGGCAGGCGGGCCAGGCGGGAAACCGCGCGGAGGTGTTCGCCGCGTGTGACTTCCGAATCCGATTGACGGATGATTTCGAAAATCTGCTCCAGCGCCTGGGTCTTCTTCTCCGGGCCGAGAGCGTCGGAAGACGGCAGAAACGTCCGCACGGCCAGTTCGATGGCGGAGGCGCTTTCCGCGCGCAGGCAGTCGAGGGCGGTCGGGCCGCCCGCGCGCAGGAAGCTGTCCGGATCTTCGCCTTCGGGCAGGGTCAGGAAGCGTGCCTCCAGTCCGAGCTTGACCGCCAGCGGCAGCAGCCGGAGGGCGGCCTTTTGTCCCGCGGAATCCGCGTCGAGCAGGCATTCGACGGTTGGCGAGTAGCGTTTCAGGAGGGCGAGCTGAGCTTCGGTGATCGCCGTGCCCTGCGGCGCGACGGCGGTCGGGAGACCCTGTTCGTGGCAGCGCATGACGTCGAGCTGACCTTCCACCAACAGGAATGGTTTGTCCTCACCGGCCTCCAGTCGCGCCCGGTCGAGTCCGAAGAGGATCCGGCTCTTGCTGAAAACGGGGGTTTCCGGGGAGTTGATGTATTTGGCTTCCCGGGTGGGGTCGTCCCGCGGGGTGATGCCGAGCTGGCGCGCGGTGAACGCGACCACCCGTCCCTGGTGATCGCGAATGGGAATCATGAGCCGGTTGCGGAAGCGGGCATGGAGGGATTCGGGACGGTTTCCGGAGCCGCGTTCGTAGAACAGGCCGCACTTGCGCAGCGCCTCCATGGGAAAGCGGCGGTCGATCAACCGCCGGCGCAGTTCGGATCCGTCGGGCGGGGCGAGGCCGATCTGAAAGGTTTCGGCCAGATCGGCGGAGAAACCGCGCTCGTTTTCCCAGTAGGCGCGGGTGAACGCCGCGTCGTCGTCCGGACCGAGGAGGTGTTCCCGGAAGTAGGCCGCGGCGATGTCGTGAATGTCGAAAATCGTCTGACGGAGCGAACGCTCCTCCCGGTCGAGACCGCCTTTTTCGTATTCGAGCTTCACCCCGAAGCGCTGCGCCAGCGTTTCCGCCGCCTCCTGGAAGGTCAGGCGCTCGGTTTCCATGACAAACGTGAAAATATCCCCGGCCATGCCGCTGCTGAAACATTTGAAGAGGTTGCGCTCGGGCGAGACGAAGAACGAGGGGTTTTTTTCGGGATTGAACGGGCTCAAACCCTTGAACTGCGAGCCACTGCGCTTCAGTGTCACCACCGGAGACACGACATCCACGATGTTGATACGGTTTTTCAGCTCTTCTAAACTGCTCTTTTTGATGACGCCCATGAAACCAGGCCGAGACGACGTTGCGAACACCCGAATCCGGAAGACCGGTGAAGACCTTCCGCGAGAAGGCGGATTCCGGGACGTTCCGGGTTGTTTGACAAAGGTTCCTGAGGTGTCGGGAGCCTTCGAACGCAGGGGTAGTGTCAAAGGTCCGCCGAAGGCTGTCAAGGCATTGGAAGTGAATGGAAGCGAAAAGGCGTTCGGAGGGCGATTTGTGATTGATGGTATCGCTTAGGGAAGTCTTTCGTTTTCTCGCTCGCACCCCGCCGGCGAGGCCGGGACGCCTGGCCGCCCTGTGCGGCGTTGTCGCCGTCGCGGGCGCCGTCGCCACGCCTGTTGCGGCCGAGCCGCGGGTCTGGGAATGGCGCATGGACAACTGGGGCGACCAGGCCCACCGCACCGGGGTTGAACGGTTGTTGTCCGATTTCGAGGAGCGGACGGGGACCCGGCTGGAGCCCGGCGACGCGGGACGTGTCGGGCTTAAGGTTTACGCGCATTCCGGACCCGGATTGGCCACACCGCGGGAACTGGTGCGGGCGCTGGTGGTGGCATTGGAACGCCGCGGGTACGATCGCGAGGATGTTTTCCTGATCGACCAAAGCCGCTACCGCCTGCGGCAGGCCGGGTTCATGGGACGCTCCGGCGAGCCGAGCTTCGAGGGTTCGCCGGTGTATCCCCTCGAATCGGGCGCCTATTTCGACCCGGACTGGCATTACGAGAGTCCCCTGCCACCCCGCACCGATTTTCGCCGTTTGACCCTGCCCGGACTCGGCGGGGAGGCCGACGAGGAGGCGGCGGGCGCCGACCGCCTGAGCCACCTGCCTTATCCCCTGATGCACGAGGTCGATTTCTGGATCAACCTGCCCCGGTACACCGACCACCCGAATCTGGGCATCAACGGCGCTCTCCTGAACGCCACGTTGTGGAATGCGGGGAACACCGGACGTTTTCTCAACAGCCGGTCCAGCGGTCCCGTGGCGGCGGCCGAAATCGCGGCGATACCGGAGCTGCGCCGGGGATGGATCCTGAACATAACGACCCTGCACGGGTACCAGTTCGTTGGCGGGCCGGGATTCCGCTCCCTGTACACGGCGTCGCGGCCCGTTCTGTGGATGGCCGAGGATCCGGTGCTGCTCGATGCGCTGATGGCGCGCAAGATCGACCGCATGCGCCGCGAACGGGGGTTTTCGGGTCTGGACGCCTACATCCCGTTGCTCGACTACTCCGAGCAACTCGGGGTGGGCCGCAATGCGCCGGACAGCGCGCAGTGGATCCGTTTGAATTAGGGCTTGAAACCGCTTCCGCGTCCTCTTCTTCTGTTTGATCATGGGGACGCACGACGTACTTGCGGATTACGCGCCGATTCTTGTGCAAATTCTGATGGCGGCCAGCCTGGCTGCCGTGATCCTGATATTCAGTTGGATCTTCGGCCAGCGGGGGCGTTCGACGCCGGTGCGCGACACCGCCTACGAGTGCGGGGTCCCGTCGGAAGGGCGGACCGGACTGCGCTTTCCGGTCAAGTTCTACGTCGTGGCGATGCTCTTTATTCTGTTCGATATCGAAGTCGTCTTCCTGATCCCGTGGATCCTGGTGTTCCGCGATTTCATCGCCGCCGGCATCCCCATTCTCACACCGGTCCTGTTCTTCATCGCCGTGCTCACCATCGGACTCCTGTACGAGTTCCGAAAAGGCGCGCTGGAGTGGGAAAAGTAGGGCAATCGTCCTTCATTTGATTTTTTACTTGCCATTCGGATCGGTGAATGTTTTTTAATTCACTGGTTCCGATGCGTTTAGATAAGTTTGTTGCCAGGAGCAGGATAATCGACCTCGAAAGCGGTGATCTCAAGGGGGCACTCAAGGAGTTGCTGGGTGTTTCCGTGGGCCGTTTTCGCGACCTCAACAAGACCACCTTGTTCAATGCGCTGATGCAGCGCGAGAAGTCGATAACCACCTATCTCGGCAACGGGGTGGCCCTGCCTCACATCCGGATCAGGATGCCGCGGCGGTACGTCTTCGCGGTCGGACGCAGCGTGGCCGGAATCCAATACGACGGACTCAAGGACCACGAAAAAATCCACCTGGTGTTTCTGCTGATCGCCAACGAAAACGAGCGGGATTACCTGAAGATGCTCGCTTCGATCGCGCGCCTGGTGAAAGAGAAGGAATTCGTGGACACCCTGGTGGCAGCGCCGAATCTGGATGCGCTGTTTGAACGCATCTACCAGGGATTCGGCGGGGCATTGGCACAGCCGGCAAACGTCCAACAGAATCGGGTGAATCGCTTGATCTTTCGGGAAGCGGAGAAGGTCGCCAAGGGGGCGAAATGTTCATCGATGGTGATTTTCGGCGACACCCTGACCAGCGGCCTCGAGATTCCGAAGTTCTTTCCCGAATTCGAGACGATCATGGTGACCCGCACCTCCTCGGAACCGCCCCTGGAGAGCCAGCGCATCGTAACCACCATCCAGGTGCGCTCTTTTTCGCGCCACCGCCTGGCGCAGTTGCGCAGCGCGGTCCTGGTCGGATTGACCCGCGGCGTCATCAATTTCACCGACCGCCTGTGCTGCGTGGGCGGGATTCCGGGGAGCAACCAGTTCGATACCATTGTGGTGGTCGATGTGGAGCGGGAGTTTCAGCTCCTGTTCAACGACCAGGCCCAGATCCTGCCGCACGACGTCAAACCCGAGGTGCTGGAGCGCGTTCTGGCCGTGGCCACGGAATTGGCCGTGGAGGGCCGGGAAGGGCGGCCGGTGGGGTCGTTGTTTATCCTCGGGGATACCGCCAAAGTGGAGAAGTTGACCAAGCCGCTGGTGATGAATCCGTTTTTTGGGTACAAGGAAGAGGATCGCAACATCATGAACCCGTTCATGGATGAAACGATCAAAGAGTTCTCCCTTCTTGACGGAGCATTCATTATCCGGGGAAACGGCGTGGTCGTTTCTTCGGGCTCGCTCGTCCACGCTCCCGATTACTACCATTCGCTGCCGGGCGGTTTGGGCGCCCGGCACGCGGCGGCTTCCGCCATCTCGTTGGCCACGCAGTGCATTTCGGTGGTGGTGTCGTCAAGCACGGGCCAGGTGACCCTGTTTCGCAACGGAGTCATGGTCCCGCTCATCGAAAAATCCGGCAGCGGCGGGTATTATTAGACCGTGTGGATGCGTCGATCGCGGTCTTTTTTTCCCGGTTGACAGCGGGCGTTCCGTTCGCTTTGATCCATCGTTTGCCATTTTCAAGAATCCGAATCCGTTAAGCCATGCCCAGAGAGACCGTCATCATCGAGTGCACCGAAGCCCGCAAGGAAGGCAAATCCCCTTCCCGCTACATGACTTGCCGCAACAAGCGCACCCAGCCCGACCGGGTGGAAAAGAAGAAGTACAACCCGGCCATCAAACGCCGCACGGTCCATCGCGAAATCAAGTCCTGACGGGCGAGAAACGGCGGGAGCCATATGACGCGCCGCCGCCGGGAAGGCGTGCATTGCGTCAGCGGCCGCCGCGGGGCCGGCCGAGGACAGCTCCGTGACACGGGCATTCCTGCCTGTGGGATCACAACAACATTGGATCAAACCCGATAGTGACACGCGCTCCCAACGTCGATCTCTGGGGATGCTGAGCGCTTACACACCTTCCACCGGTTGCCTCAATCGCCCGACGCTTGCGGGAAAGGGTCAGTTTTCAGACGTCAACCGTTCCGGGCGGCGCTGTTCCCGCCAGGAGTTCCGGTGCTTCCGTATCCAGTCGAGAAGGGCGCGTTCGAAGCCGATGTCCCGGCCGACCTTTTCCGACTCCAACCACTTGTGTTTCAGAATCTCCTCCCGCTCGGCGAGGAATTCCTGATACAGGTTGGAATTGGTGACGAAGCTATCGGACGGTGCTGCGATCTTTTTGTTAGCGCTGTCCATGGATTTCTTAACAGGCATCAGCTTCGGCTCAACGGATCATGGGGGTGGCGTT
>SLOW01000073.1 GCA_007132315.1 Opitutales bacterium | reverse complement strand
GGTCCAGATCGATCGCGGCGGCGGCTTCCGGACGTTGCACATCGACCCCGGTTTCCTCCACGAAAACCGTGGTGACGATGAAGAAGATCAGGAGGATAAACACCATGTCGATCAGCGGCGATATGTTGATATCGGCCGACTCGGAATCCACTGGAAGCGTCCGGTGGGATTTCATCGATTCGACTCCCCCCGGCCGGCGGTCTTGTGAAAGTGCTGCATGGCGAGGCTTTCCAGGCTCGCCAGGAACGCGGCGTATTCATTGCGGCGCCGGCGGACCGCGGCGGCCATGAAATAGCCCGGAATGGCGATGAGCAGACCGGTCTTGGTGGTGATGAGGGCGGTGGAGATGCCGGAGGACACCATTTCGATCACCCGACCGCCCCCGGTTGCCATGGCATCGAATGTCGAAATCATACCGAGCACCGTGCCGAGCAGTCCGAGCAGGGGGGCGGCGGTGGTCAGCGTGATCAGGAAGAAGAGCCTGCGATCGATCTTCGGGAAAACGGCGAGCCGGATTTCTTCGAACCGGTCGCGGATGTCCTGGAGCGAGGAGATATCCTCCCGGGCGTAACGAACGATCGCGCCGATCGGGCCGGTGGCTGTATCCGGATTCTGGATCCATTGCTCGGCGGTTGCCGGGTCGAACCGGCGGTACCGGCTGCGGGTAAAGGTGAAAAAGAGGTCGGCCGCGAACGCGTATAAAAACAGTGCCAGCAGTGCCAGCGGGATCATGACCCAGCCGCCTTCGCCCCAGATGCGGGCGGTTTCCTGCAGAAATGTTTCAGGCATCGGTCGTTGTGCGGCCCGCGGCGAGTCCGTTGAGGAACCCGATGGAGGTTTGCTGCATGTTGGCCAAAACGGCCTTGCTCTTGCGCGAGAGGAGCGCGTGGAGGATGAGGGCGGGAACGGCGACGATCAGCCCGAACTGGGTGGTGATCAACGCTTCGGAAATGCCTCCGGAGAGCGCCTGGGCGTCCCCGGTGCCGAACAGGGTAATAAGCTGAAAGGTCTGGATCATACCCGTCACGGTTCCGAGCAAGCCGAGCAGGGGAGCGGTGGCGGCTGTGAGTGCGATCAGGGGCATCAGCCGCTCCAGCCGGGGTTGCGCCCGCAGCATCTTCTCGTACATGACTTCCTCCGCGAGGTCCCGTCCTTCGTGGACGTGGGCGACTCCCTCGGCTAGCATCTCCCCGGCCGGACCCGGTTGTTGGGACGCGCGGCGGCGGGCTTCTTCCGGGTTGCCCCGGTTGAGGGGTTCCAGCACGCGTTGGAGGGCTTCCGGCGGGAGAGGTGGCATGCGCCGAATCTCGAACCATTTGTAGATCGCCACCCCCAACGCCACCAGGGCCAGCAGCAGGATCGGGATCATGACCGGGCCGCCCTGGCGAAGGTGGCTCCAGAGGTTGCCGCGCGCTTCGGCGCGCCGGGTGGCGAGGCCGAGAGTTGTATCGACCGGGAGGATACCGGAGCCGTCCCGAACGAGTTCGCGAATGCCGGCCGCATCGCGTTCGGCGACGGGCTGGAGCCGGGGACGGAGAGAGCCGGGACGCTGAACCGCCAGGCCCGAGCGTCCCGTGGCCTCGTCGTCGAACACGGCGACGGGCCCGATCAAAGCAAAGACGCCGCTTTGCAGGCGCCCGTCCTCGAGCAGGGCTTCACCCGAAAAGCGGTGGCCGCCGAGATTGTCGTCCAATCGACGGACCGCCCGGTCGAGAAGGTCGAGGCGCCGGTCGAAGCCGGTCGCCGATTCCGCATCGCCCGGGGTTTCCCGCGCAACGCGCAGGTCCTCCCGGTAGTGGGGCAATTCGGCGATATGGATGCGGGTTTCGAACGCTTCCAGGTAATCGTCGAGCAGGTTCCGGAGGTAGTGGAGCGTTTCCTGGCGTTGTTCTCGTTCCCGGCGCGTTCGTTCCAGGCTCTCTCGCTGCTCGGCCTTGGTTTCCCGAAGCCGCTCGCGCAAACGGCGTTGTTCGCCGACTCGCTGTTCCAATTCCCGAACCTCGCGCGCCAACGGAATGCGTTCCTCGGCGATCTGCTGCCGGATTTCCGACAATTCCCGCAGTGCTCGGTCGAGATCCTCCGCGGCGCGTTCGGCGGCGCGATCCAAATCGCCGGCACGCGCCGTCGGCACGAGCAGGCCCAGAAGCAAAAGGAGCCCGAGGGCGTTGCGGAAAAATGGCAGGCGGCCCGGCATCGGTCAGCGGTTGTCTAGGCTCGCCGGAAGGCGCGAGAATTCCGGAGCGGCTTCGTTGTCGTAAACGGCGAACGCCCGGCGGATTTCGCGGGCGATGCCGGGACGCGACGTCCAGTCCCATCCGTCCTCCCCCGGGCGCCCGATTCCCGCCCGTTCGCCGTCCGGTGAGAGAAAGTAGGCCTGTCCCAGGCCCAGGTACAGGACACGGACTTCCACATCGGAACCGTCGTCCCCGGGAATGATTTGCCGCGGAGCGTGAACGCTTTCCTGGAACCGGTCCGCTTCGCCCAGCAGGCCGACCACGGTTTGCGTTCTCCGGCCCAGGGAGGCCCCCGCAGGGTCGTCCGCCGGCAGCCGGGCCAACAACTCGCCGGTGCGGTCGCGCAGGGGTTGCGGAAACGATCCGGCGATCCCGGACAGCGCCGTTTCGATGGCGCCGATGCGCTCGCTCACACGGTTGCCGGTCGTTTCCAGGTTTTGGTTTTCTTCGCGCAGGCGCTCCTGTTCCAGGCGCGCCCCGGCCGTTTCGGCTTCCAGCCTGGCGATGTCCTTTTCGAGGCGAAGCAGCTCCCGTTCCAGCATCTCGGCGCTGAGCCGGAGGTAGTCCTTCTCCTCGCGCCAGCGGTTGGTCTCCTCGGAGATCAATTGGCGGGTCTCCACCCAGCTCGTCAGGGTTTCGCGCAAGTCGCCCGCGTCAGCGATTCGGGCCGCTCCCCCGGCCGCCGCGATAACGGCCGGGATGGCGAGGACCCACAACAACGGTTTACGCATAAGACGGTTGCAACGGCAATAATTGATACTCGATCTCAATAGTTATCAGGGAATGCGTACCATCCTTTGAAGCAAGAAGAAAATGCGTCGATGCGTTCCTGGATTTTGGTTCCCTTTGGGCATTTGGCCTTTTGTTCGACTCGAACCTATCCGTTCCCGGGATCGCCTCCCGTCGTCCGGATCAGAACGCCATCCGCAGTCCCACCCGCGCGTGACGACCAGGCAGGGGGGCCAGGTCTTTGACGAACGAGGTGTGGTTGCGCGCTTCCTCATCGAGGATGTTTTCGAGGCGAAAGAACGCGTCCCAGGTAACCGAGCGGAACGTCTCGCGGTAGCCGAATCCGGCGCCGACGAGTGTGTGTCCCGGGGTCGAGGTTTCATGCGGTGCGGTCCGGGTCGCGCGCAGGACGCGGAGCAGATCGGCCGAAGCGAAGAATCCGCGGTGTTGCCAGAGCAGCTCCGTGCCCAAACGGATCGGCGGAATACGGGACAAGGGTTCGCCTGCGTCGAGATCGCGCGCCCGCACCCAATCCGAGCGCAGGATCCAGTCGAGGGAGTCGTCCGCGGGCGTCAACGCTTCCTTCAGCGCGATGACGACTTCCGCTTCCGCACCCACAACGAGCGCTTCGGTCAATTGGTACCGCGTTACATCCAAGAACTCGTTATCCTCCCCGTCCGCCTGACGCCCTTGCAGGTAGGCATCGTCCACTTCCTCGCGCCGCCGGATATCGAAGCTGCCGTCCTGGTTCTCGAAAGCCAGTTCGTCCGTTCGCCGCAGGCTGACGAAGTCCGGGAAAAACTGGACGAATCCGCTCAGGTCTCCGGAAATACGCCCGGTTTTGCGGCGCAGCGCCGCATCCAGCCCGATCGAGCGCTCGCGATCGAAGTTTCCGGTCTCGACGTGATCGCTCAATTCGTAAGCGAAGGTCCCCACGTGAGGCCCGTCGGCATAGAGCTCCTGCGCGTTGAAGAGACGTTCCGTGTAGCTCAGGTTGACTGCTGTCTCGTGCGCCTCGACGAATTCCCAGATCACGCCGACGGCGCCGCTGACGCCGGTTTTCCGGTAGTCGTCGGGGCGTTCGGTATTCGAGGTGATCTCGTCGCGTTCGAACAGTTCGGGACGAATATGCCGGTGCTCGGCGCGTGCGCCGAATTGGAGCGTCACCGGTTCCCGTTCCCATTCCTGAAAGGAAAACACCCCTCCTTTCCAGGTGCGTGTCGGACGCAGGAATGCTTCGTCGCCGGTGGCGGAGAAGCGGCTGCGCGAAGCATCGACACCGACACCGCCTTCGATCTCGCCCAGCGGCCGGTGCGACAACTCCAGGCGCGAATCGAAGCCTCGGTTTTGGAACGTGGTTTCGATGACGCCGTCTTCCAGCTCGTGATGCACGTAATCGCCAATCCCCAGGCGGAAGTCGGCCCGCTCGAACACATCGCCTCCGGTGTCGATCTCCGAGCGCAGATCGAGACGCTTGCGGTCCAGGTCGATGGTCACGAAATCGTCGAATTCACGGTTCACGATCAACCGCCCTTGGGCGTCGCGACCGACGGCTTCCTGTTCAACCTCCCGCCCGAGTCCGTAATCCGTCCCAAAGCGGCTCACCGCCACACCCACGTACCCGTTGTCGAAAAACCGGCTGGCGCCGACAAAAAACTCGTCCGTATTGACATGGCTGTTCGGCAAGCGTCCCGACGGCTGGTCTTCCCGCAGCTCGGGGTCTGTCGCCCCGAATTCGGGAATGCGCAGGTCTCCGCTTCGCCGCTTCAGGCCGCCGAAGGCGAGGGCCACGTTATCGGCGTTCACCTGCGTCCGGAACGCACCGGTGACGCCGTCGTTGGAGCCATCCGCGACGCCGGTGAAAACCCCCTCCACCGGCTCGGTTCCCAGCGCCCGGGGCGTCATGGAATCGGTTACGTTGACCGCACCCCCGACCGCACCGCCGCCGTAAAGCAACGCCCCCGGCCCGCGAATGATTTCGACGCTGTCCACCCGGTAAGGCTCAATCGCCACGGCGTGATCGAGACTGCCGACGGAGGCGTCCAGCGGATCCAGCCCCGCTTCGAGGACCCGAACGCGGAAGTTGCTGAATCCCCGTATGATCGGACGGCTGGCGCCAGGAAAGTAGTTGGTGCTGGAGACGCCCGGCAGGCCCGTCAAGGTCTCGCCCAGCGAGGCATCCAGACGCCGCTGCAGCTCCCGGTCTTCGAGCCGGGTAACCGGTTGGGCGTACTCTCCGGGGCCGCGCGCCAGCGGACCGCCCACCACCCGGTAGGCCGGCATGTCGAAAACGTCGCCGGCTTCCGCCGCGACCGCATCCGAAACCGCAGCACCGCTGCCTTCACGCGAAGGCGCTTCATCGGCCCCATTCACAGCGAACGCCGTCAATGCCCAGAGATACCATGCCAGGACAATTGTTCGGATTTTCATAAAGGCCGACCAATTCCACACTTTGATAGTAAGTCAACAACAATTTGAGTATTCAAAATAAAATTTTCTCGACCGGCACAAGCCCTCTTGTGCAGCGTGTGTCACTCGACAATGCCTCGCATCGCATGGCCTTCGGTCGCCCTTTCAGCCGCGGTTCCGCGAGCGTGGCGCTCTCGTGCCGCCGCAATCGACGGCTGAAGCCCGTCGCTCCGGTTGCAGTCGTCCGCGTCCCTCCGGACATCACTGGTTCGTGGCGCGGTTGCAGGCGGAGGGTTTGGGTTTGCGTGAGACGGTTTGCTGTTGCAGCGTGGCGTGAAACACTGAGCGAGATATGAAGGTACTGGTAATCGGAGCAAACGGAAAAACCGGCCGGCGGGTGGTTGAGACGCTGAAAGCGGGATCGCACGAGCCGCTGGCCCTCATTCGATCGCCCGCGCAGAAGGACTCCTTCGACGCCATGGGGGTGCCGACCGTTTTGGGTGATCTGGAGTACCCGATCGATCACGCCGTGCGTGGGTGTGACGCGGTGATCTTTGCCGCGGGCTCGGGATCCAAAACCGGCAAGGACAAGACCGTGTTGGTGGACCACGTGGGCGCGATCCGGTCGATGGTGACCGCGGCGGTCAACGGGGCGCGGCGCTATGTGATGCTTTCCTCGTTCCGCGCCGACGTCGCAAGCGAGTCCCCCATCAAGCATTACCACCGGGCCAAGGGCGCGGCGGATGATTTTCTGCGTTCGATACACGAGGTGCTGCCGGAGCCCCTGGATTGGACGATTATCTGTCCGGGCGGTTTGACCGAGGACGCCGGCAGCGGCCGGGTTGCGGTGAGTTTGCAAACCGCACAGGAGCCCGATGGCTCGTCCAAGACTTCGCGCGACAACCTGGCGGCCGCCCTGGCCGCGTGCCTCGACGAGCCCGCCACCGTCGGCAAGACGTTCACCCTGTTCGAGGGGGAGACGCCGTTGCGGGAAGCCTTGCGTTCGCTCTGACAAGGAACGCGGCGCGATTTGCAATAGAATTGTCAATACGCGCGAGGTCCTGACACCGAAAACGCTGTCGTGATCGACACGACCGCGGCTGAAGTGCGCGTAGCGCGGATGTTACCCTAATTTTGCAAACCGTAGGCTGTTTGATGAACGACCCGACCTGCCAAGCCAACCGGTGGAAAGAAAGTTTAAACCACTAATTGGCACTAATTTTCACTAATCCAATCTATCTTCCTGAAATCCTGAATTAGTGAGAATCAGTGGAAATTAGTGGTTAGGAAAAATCTCATGTTCAATGGCTCTCAGGATCATCGAATTTGCTTAAGGCAATTTAATTTATCTGGCGCCAAATTGCTGTTGTCAATATATTGTAGTCGATTTAGTATGACAAATTTTTGAAACTGTAGGGGTTACAAGTGGCTGCTGATGGCGGCAATAGGAGCGACGGGCTTTAGCTGTCGATTGCGGTGGCACGAGAGCGCTCCGGTAGCAAAACCGCTGCGGAAAGCATGCGGATTCCGAACCGAGTATGAAGCAGGCAACTACCGGCAGCGGTTCCAACGGGCGTTGCTTTGGCGTCAACGATTCGAGTTGTCGTAGAGTTGTCAGCCGGCGAATCAATATCTTATTCTCAACCTCGCGGTCGGCGGCTGGCCGGGTGCGGCTGATCCAGCCGATTACCCGACCGAGTATCGCGCCGACTGGGTTCGGGTCTGGCAACAGGTGCCGATTGATTGATGAGCCCGCCGTTGTCGTCCGGTCCCGTGCCGGGCGACAACGGCTTATCGAGAAAGACGATTCTCTGTTCGTTGAGCTCTGCGCTCATCCCGTCTCTGCGGTGTCGTCATTCCTGGCCCGAGGCCTCGCCTCGCTCGCATTTGAGATCAGGTTTTACCGTATTGAGAAACTCGACTGCGCGGCGTTCCGACCAGCGCGGACCGCGCGGGGGAAACGAGGCGAAACCGACATGACCGCCGCCCGGCGGGGTTTCGAGATAAAACGCCGGATTGTCCTCGGCCTCCCGGAAGGGGAAGCACTCCGGTGCGAGAAATGGATCGTTGCGGGCGTTGACGAGAAGAGTCGGCACGTGGATGGCGGGAAGGAACTGGCGGCTGCCGCACTGTTTCCAGTAGTCAACGGCATCGCGGAAGCCGTGAAGCGGAGCGGTGTAACGATCGTCGAACGCGCGAAATGTCCGCACCCGCCGCAAATCCCGCGTATCGATCCGTTCGGGGAATTGACGGGCTTTTTCGCGGACCTTGCCGCGCAGGGATCTCAGAAAGCGTTGGTTGTAGAGCCGATTTGACGGCTGTGCGAGTCGCCGCGCGGCGGCTTCGAGATCGCAGGGCACGGAAAAGGTCACGGCGGCGGCAATCCCGGGCTCGACGGCGTCGGGGGCTTCTCCGAGGTATTTCAAGGTCAGGTTCCCGCCGAGGCTGAATCCGACGAGGCCGAGACCGGAATAATCGCGCGCGGCGCGGGCGATCACCTGGCGCAGGTCGTCGGTTTTTCCGCTGTGGTAGAGGATGGGCAGGAGGTTGGGATCCCGCCCGCAGCCGCGGAAACTCCAGGCCAGCACGTCCCATCCCGCATGCAACAGTGCCGCGGCCATACCCCGAACGTAACCGGCCCGACTGGACCCTTCGAGACCGTGGGAGATCACGGCGACGCGCCGGTTGCCGGAACGGCGCCAGTCGAGGTCGAGGAAATCCCCGTCTTCGGTGGGTATCCGTTCGGGTTCGGGCGGCGGCGCGGCGGGCGGGGGCCACAGTGCGGGCCAGATCGTCTGCCAGTGGCCGCTGTTGAACAGGCGGGACGGTCGGTGTGTTGAGTGTTCGATCACGGGCATGGTGTAACCGATGAGTCGACGTTTGGTGTAACGGGCCGATTCTTGCGCACGACCGTCCAGCCCGTCAAACGACGCGATGCCCGTTCCGGGCCGGGGAGCACAAAAAAGAGGCGTCCCGAAGGACGCCTCTCTTTCTGTCGAAAGTTTATGATCGCAGCCGAATTAGAAGGACCAGTTGACGAACGGGAATCCCTGCGCCAGTTCGCGCGGGAGTTCAGTGAACCAGGCGTTGTCGCGGACGATGTTGGCGAGCCCGATCTGGACGCCCTGGAGGCTGTTGGTGTAGTTGACCAAACCGAACTGGACGCCTTTGACGTCGTTACCCCAGTTGACCAGGCCCGATTGGAGGCCGGTCATGGTGCCGCGGGAAATATTGACCATCCCGGATTGCCAGCCGACGACATCACCGGTGGTGTGGGCGAAAAAGCCCCCCCAGATGACACCGGTGTAGTTCTCCGCGTAGGTGCCGATGTAGGACCAGCTCAAGCCGAAACTGTCGCCGACGTGGCCGTTGACGAAGCCGAAGCTGAGACCGGAGACTTCGTTTTCACCCCAGATATTGAGAGCGACGCCGCGGACGGATTCGCCGCGTGGGACGATGGCGATGTCGGGGGTCAGAGCCGCCTGGAAGGGACGGTCGGCCATCGCCATGTGTGTTACCAGCAGAAATGAGACGGTGATCAGGAGTTTTTTCATGGTTTGTTTTTCTTGGTTAGTGGATGATTGGCGCCTTCGGGGGCGAAAAAGCTTGGAAGGTGCGGCCGCAAGGTTCTTCGATCGTTGCCAGTAGGCGCTTTGTGTGACGAAAGGTCAAGATGGAAACTTGCGAGCAGCGGATCGATTCGTGCCTGGGAATTGAATGCACGCTGCGAGTTCCGGCCCGGAACCGCGTCCGGCAAGCCGGAGCGGTCAGGCCTCTTCCGCGTCGATGTCCACGATGCGCGCAATGCCGATCAGTTTGTCCTCCTCGCCGAGATTGATGAGTTTGACGCCCCGGGTCGTGCGGCCGATGACGCGAATGTCCTTGACCGGGCAGCGTACCGTTTGGCCGCTGGAAGTCAGGAGCATGATTTCGTCGTCTTCTTTGACGCTGAGCGCGCCGGCGACATTGGAAGAACGGATGGCGATAATGCCGCTGCCCCCGCGGGACTGGGTGCGGTATTCGGCGAACTGCGTCCGTTTTCCCAGACCGTTTTCTCCGGCGATCAGCAGGGTGGCGTCGGACTCGACGATTTCGATGATCTCCACCGAGTCGTTCTTTTTCAATTTGATTCCCCGCACGCCGCGGGTGGCGCGGCCCTGGTCGCGGAGATCGTTTTCGTGAAAGCGGATCGACATGCCGTGGTGAGTGACCATGACGATTTCGTTGTCGCCGTTGGTCAGGCGAACGGCGATTAGCCGGTCGTCCTCGTCGATCTTGATGCCGATGATGCCGCCCTTGCGGTAGTTCACGTATTCACTGAGGTTGGTCTTCTTGACGATGCCGTGCTTCGTCGCCATGACGAGGTGGCGGTCCGCCGAGAACTCCTTCACGCAAATCATGGTGGCGATGCGCTCGTCCTTTTGCAGCGACAGGACGTTGGCCAGGGAGCGTCCCTTGGAGGTGCGGGTGCCTTCGGGAATTTCGTACACCTTTTCCACGTACACCCGCCCGTTGTTCAT
>SLOW01000265.1 GCA_007132315.1 Opitutales bacterium | reverse complement strand
CGGCCGGCTCTCGTTCGACGGGCTCAGCTGTGCGGCCGTGCTCCAGCGTGAAGGTGATGGGTGTACCTGGTTGCCCAGCGGCACTGCGTTCGGCGTATGGGGTCACGGTGATGACGCGTGCGCCCGCCCCGAGCATGAGTTCGGCCGTAGCACGCTGGACCACGTCTTCGGCGACGCCTTCGAACGTCACGGTCAGGCGGGGCCGCTCGCTCTCGTCCGAGCTGCCCTCGAACGACAGGGCGCGTCGGAACGGTGCGCCCTCATCGACACCATCGAAGAAGAACGCCATGGGTCCGCCGGCTTCCCATCCGTCGAGATCCACGATCTCTTGCACGATGGCGGCGACGTCGACCGTCGCGTACTCGCGTCCATCGGACCATGGCTCTTCGATGTGCCACACGATGGTCTCGTGGGTGCGTGGGCGCGATGAGAGCGCTCGAGTTCCCGTCTCTGGTTCGTCCTGGACGAAGGAACGAGCGGCACTAGCGCGCTCACCCCACACGACGACCGCCAGCGAGCCCGTCGAGTCACCGCGTGCCGTGAACAGGATCTCGGCTGAGCGGACGTGTGCACCTGGGGGAACCGAGACGCCGGCGAACCGGACCGCGACCACTTGGTGACCGTGCGTCGGATCGAAGGCGAACTCGAGGCTGCTGCTCTCGACGAAGGTGAACCCCGCCGGCCAGCGCTCGGCATCTCGCAACGAGGCGTCGATGAACTCCTCCGCGTCGTCGGCGCCGTCGGCCAAGACGACCTCGACCGTCCGTACCGCTGGTTCAGCAGGCACGAGCCGTGTGTCGACGATCGCCGAGGTCGTGCCATCCACCTCTACGCGCACGCTACCGAAGTCTGGCTCGAGTGACTCGGCAACGATGCGAACCCGACCGTCCCGCGCGGCGCTGACGTCGATGGCGCTGCCCGGGATGACCTGGATCGCCCGTTCCTCTTCCGACACGGGCGCCAGATACACCCTGACGTCGCCCAGTTGTGACTGTGCGAAGGCGCCGCAGACGACGAGGAGCGCGAGCACGGCCACGGCGTCGACAGCGATGCGCAACGATCGACGATCCGAGGCGCGATGCTGCAACTCAGATGCACGTTCAGGCATGCGCACGCGGCGAGGCAAATCGGAACGAGGCATGAGTCCTCCCATTGACGTCGAGGCGTTGCGCACTCCCATTGCGGGATGAGCACAGGTGCCTAACGAGGTAAGGCTATCGAACGCACGACTGAGGTACGGCGGTCATGGTCACATCCCTTGGCCTCGCGTCGCCCAACGGCATCCCCACCGGTGTCAATGGCGGATGAGTTCGATGAACCGGCGCTCCCCCGAGACGTCGATCCCCGAGGTGGGTTCGTCCAGGATGAGCAGTTCCGGCCGGGGCGCCAGGGCACGCGCCAGCAACACGCGCTGCTTCTGACCTCCGGAAAGGACCGCGAACGAAGTGTCGGCCAGGTCTTCCGATTCGGTCTTCCTCAGGCACTCCCGTGCGAGGTCCCGGTATTCCCGGCCCATCCGCCGGCCGGGTCGCAGCAGGCCGTAGGCGCCCATTTGCACGACGTCGAGAGTCGAGAGCGGGAAAATGGGATCGAGTTTTTCCGATTGGGGAATGTAACCGATCCGCGGCGGAGATGCGCCGTTTTTCCCGAGTTCGACCCGACCCTCCAGGGGTTTGAGTATGCCGACCACCGTTTTGAGCAAGGTGGATTTTCCCGAACCGTTGACGCCGGCAAGGGGGAAAAAATCCCCCTTGCGGAGCACCAGGGAAATTCCCCGGAGAACCGGCTTCTCCGGGTACCCGATGACCGCATCCTTGATGTGCAAGAGGATGGGCCTTTCGTCCTTCATTCGCCCTCTCGCATGATTTCGACGATCCTGGCGACGATCACGTCGAACACCGCGATGTAGTCGCCGGCATCGCCGGCGGCGCCCGGCTTGTCGGGAAGCACCACGAGGGGAACGCCGCTTCCTTCGGCGACCCGTTCCGCGGTGCGCCGGGGGCGGAAGGGTTCCTTCCAGATCATCGCGATCTCCCGGTCCCGCATGCGTGAAATGAGTCGATTGATGTGGCGGGGACTCGGCTCGATGCCCGGCAGCGGTTCGATGGTGTCGGCGATCTCGAAGCCGAAGCGCTCGGCGAAGTAGTTGAAGGTGGCGTGGTAGGTGACCACCTGCGTGCCCGAAAACGGCTCCAGGGCTTCCCGCCACTCGTCCGTCTTTTCTTCGATTCGCCCGCGAAAGCGCTCGAGATTGGCCTCGTAGGTTTCGGCATGGGCACCGTCGAGGTCGGAGAAACGGGCGGCGATCGTTTCGGCCACGATCAGGCCGTTTTCCGGGTCGAGCAGATAGTGCGGGTTTCCCGAAATGTGAACGTCGCCCATGCGCCTGTCCACCGGTCCTTCGGGGACGTCCAGCATCCGGATTCCCCGGGAGGCGTCGATGTGTCCGCGGTTGCCGCGCAGGATTTCGCGGTTGCGCGCGTTTTGCACCAGGGGCGGAAGCCACCCGATTTCCAGTTCCGCGCCGCCTTCAATCAGGACGTCGGCCCGGTTCAAGTGGCGAATGTGGCTGGGCCTTGCATCGACGAAATGGGTGTCCTCAGTCCCCCGGGCGATGCTGACGACCGAGACGCGATCCCCGCCGATCTCCTCGGCGATCGATCCGAGGTCGGGCGTGGTGGCGACCACACGAAGCTCCGCGGCTGCAGGATGGGAGAGCAGAGCGCCCAACCCGATCAAAATGGTGATGTGTACTGCTTTGTGCATAAGAACAAGTTCCTGTGTGGGAGCGGCTTTATGCCGCGATTATTCGGTCAGTGATCATTTGCTCGTTTCTTCCTGTAGGAGCGGATTCACGCCGCGAAATTCCGATCCAAAAGCGCTCCGGCTCCTTGCTGTCAATACGGGTGCGCGCCGTGCGGCCCCAGGGAGAATTCCCACTGCAGCCAGACCGAGTGGTCCTTGCCGAAGCCGCTGCGGTCGTCATAGTTGTACTGCAACCGCAGCTTCGAGAACTCGGATGGGTAATACGTGAGATTCGGCGAAATCCGCGTCCGGTTGGTCAGCGCAAGACTCTGGCTGTCGCGGTCCACCGCCTTCCGCATGTCGCCGCGCACCCCGTCGTAGCGGAGACCGGCCACCCACCCCGGCGTGAACCCGTACAGGGTTTCAACGTACACACCGTAATCCTCGAAGGTTTCCGTCGGATCCCGCATTTCGAATCGCCGGAGCAATCCTTCGGTCTGCAGCGATACGAACGGAAACCCCTTCACCTGATCGACCGGCAGCCACTTCCAGTAAAAATCCACCCCGTAGATTTCCGTGCGGCCGGCCGAGGAGCCGGTGATGGTTTCCTGGTCCGCCGGGTCCGCGTCGCGTGGTACGTTGGTATCTTGTGTACTCGCGTTTGGACCGAACGACGCCGAGGTCCCCGCAAGGACGGTCTGGGTTTCGGTCAGGTCCCAGGAGGAGATATAGCGCGCGGTGTAGAGCAAATCGTCGAGCCCCCGGATCTCTTCGCCACGCTCGGTGTCCACCCGTGCCGGACGGAAGAGCACGTGGCTGTCCATGAAGCCTTCGTCGTTTCGAAAGCTGTAGGCGTGTTCCCCCGTGCTTTGTTGCGCCGTCAGGAAAAGCTCCGAATAAAACGGAGTGTCGAGGAGCACGGAAACCCGGGCGCCCGGGTTGCGCATCCCGTCCGGACCGAACATGCGGTTGATCACCAGCGGCTGGTCCACGAAATCCCAGAAATGAAGGTGCTTCGTGTTGAACCGGCCGAATTCCGTGAAAAACTGGCCGGCGCGGACCTGCAGGTTGGCCGGAAGAGCCAGGGTCTCCACGAAGGCTTCTTCGATTTCAACCGCATCGGCGTGTACCTCGTCGGTGAAATCGAATACGAGATTGGCCTGTGCCCGAAAGTAGGGGTCCACGTTTCCCCGCACGTCGAGTTCCAGTCCCTGAAGATTGAACCCGCGCCTGCCCGGGTCGTGCCCCCCGGGCTGCATGGTGCCGAGGTCCTTTTCCGTGGACCCGCCCACGGCGAAGGTTCCGATGGCGCTGATGTTGATGAAGTCGCGTCTCGGTGACGTGGGAGCGAATCCGGGCGCCGGTTGCGGTCGGAACGCAGGGGGCGCAGGGGCCGTATCCAGGTTGGACATCCCGGTTGCCGGGGACCGTGCGTCGCCGGTTTCAACGGAATCGGGCGCACCTTCAGCCGGTTCGGCTTGGACGCCCGCGGCGCCGAGAAGCACAAGAAACGAGTAAAAGGAACAGAATGAATAAGAATATCTGGTTTTCATGACCTGACTGGAATGTTTGCCGAAGCTTCAACGCCGCGAAGCCGTGCGAAAGCGCACTCCGCTCCGGGTCATTGAAAGGAAGGACCGAAACGTTGCCCGTTCCCCCCAAAACACCGCCGCGTTCAAGCCGGCGCCGTTCGAAACGGAACGTTTCAGGCGGGGATGCGGGAATCGGCAAACGGGGGATCGCGGCCAGGGGAAACCAGGTATTCGGGGACGGACGAGAGCCGGATGTCCGGGGGAAAGCCCGGGCCATGTCCGGCGGAAGGGGGGAACGGTGCCGGCCCCGGTGTCTGGGCAGGGAACGGCTGGACTGAGGAGAAGGCCGTGATCGCGCACTCGTGCTCCGCTGCGCCCGCTTCCTCGCAGACCGCATCGTGAAGGCTCGGCTGCACCGTCGAGATCGTCAGAAACAGCACGGAAGCCGCCGCCGCACTCAATACGATAAGGCGGAACCAAGGCGAGCGTGCTGTCGAGCGGGCGGTCAAGCGATCCGGTGGTGAAATGGTTCCGGCTGTGGTCGTAACGCACTACCTATTCGTTACTTCGACCCAACCGATGCGCAGGGTGTCCAGCATCCAAGAAATCGCGATGAAAGGTCAAGAAAATACCGCGGACGTTATAGGGTCAGAGAAGCCCTTAAAATCAAACTTTACCTCTATCGATTGAGCTGGGAGGATGTCGAATATGGCACGTCCACTTCGGTTGGTACCGAGCGAAGCGACATCTGCCATTTCCTTGAGCGATCTATCACGTGACCAGCCGGATGGTGGGGAGCTGGCGAGACGAACGTTCGCGGCTGTTCCGGGATGCGAAGGATTACCGGTGCTTTTTGGAACGGCTGGGCGAGGGAGTCGATGAGTGTCATGTGCGGTTGTATTTGTTTTGCCTGATGGCAAATCATTTCCACTTGGTGTTGGAAACACCGGAAGGCAATCTTTCGCGTTTCATGCAGAAGCTGAGCACGGCTTACACGGTATATTCTAACCTGCGTCACCGGCGGCATGGACATCTCTTTGACGGTCGATTCAAGGCAAAGTTGATGGAAGGAAATAAGGTATTGGAAGAGGTGGCTCGCGGGCTGGGAGAGAGTGTGGCGGCGTTTCGTGAGCGTCGACGCAATTCACCGTTGCGGGCGATAGCCGGAAGGCTTCTTGCGAAATATGCGGGAATGAGGTAAAGGGAAATGGCCTCTGTGTTGGGAATGGGCTCCGGTGCGGCGGTGAGCGTCCAGGCAAGGCGCTGTGATCGTTGGCTCGAAGCTGACCCCAAGTTGCGCAGGCTGACCGAAAAGATAGAACGTTCGCTGATGAAAAAGAAAGCAGAACGGGAAAAAGCGAAATGATAAGACCGATGACTTTTATTTTAAGGGCTTCTCCAACGAACCCCTTCGCTTAGTCCGGCCTTGGTGGTCTGATCTTGATCATTAAATGAAGATGCTTTTAATAAATTTTAGAAAAAGGTCTCTGTTATGCGTTCTTCAATTACTTATTTTTTTGCCTTAACCGCAGTGGTATCCCACTTGCCCGCAATAGGATCAGGATCAGATGAACATCCGGAGCTTGCGGGCAAGCTTGTCATTGCACATCGCGGAGCTTCCGGTTACCTTCCGGAACATACTCTTGAGGCCTATGCCTTTGCCTACGCCCAAGGGGCGGACTATCTTGAAGCTGATTTAATGATTACTAAAGACAGCGAGCTGATTGCTCTGCACGACCGCTCTTTGAACGCAACGACGGATGTGGCCAGGCAATTCCCCGGACGGGCACGCGAGGACGGTCAATTTCTCCCCAGCGATTTCACTTTATCGGAGATCAAGCAACTACGGGTTCACGAACGTTTGGAGGCATCGGATGGACAACGCCGCTATCCTGAAAGGTGGCGTAATGCCCATTCGTCCCTACATTTCCAAATTCCGACACTGGCTGAGATTGTTGAACTCGTGCAAGGATTAAACGTGGTTACCGGTCGAACGGTAGGGATTTATCCTGAAATCAAATCTGGCCAGTGGCACCGCGAGGAGGGTTTTGATTTTGAGCGCATCTTGCTGGACGAGTTGGCGCGTTTTGGACTTACCGGTCCGGAAGACCCGGTTCACATTCAATCTTTTGAAGCCTGCAATCTTATGCGCCTGCGGGAGCTGGGAACTGAATTACGACTGGTGCAATTGATTGGAGGGGGGAGCCGCTTTGACGAAATGGTTAGCGATAAAGGTCTGGATGCCATTGCGGAATACGCCAATGGCATCGGACCATCGGTTTGGCTCATATTCAATCGCGAGGGCGAAGCCGTTGATGATTTTGCTTTGGTGCGTGGATCCCACGCTCGCGGAATGGTAGTACACCCCTATACAATGCGGTCCGATGATTTGCCCGCGTACGCGGAAAACTTTGAGCAATTGCTGGAAAAAATCCTCTTTGAAGCAGGTGCCGATGGCGTCTTTAGCGACCATCCCGGCCAGGTGGTTGAATTTCTTCGGGCGCGATCCAGGCAATTGCACTGACATCAAGGGCACGATTGCGGAAGGTTTTCTATGCAATATTGGAACACAAAGCCAGGGAGTCTGTTCTACAATCATCTATCAAACGGTGAGAAAGTTACCGGTCTTGAAGTTCTACGGGTACAACGAGAATGTCTCGGTCGATCCGGTAAGATCACTGAGGTGATAGCGCGTTAGCCGATTCGCCTTGGCACATGGGCGTCATCGCAACTTTTTGATTATCCGGTAAACCTCTTTCGCTCGACGTTCATCTGACTTCCACTGTCGGGCAAATTGACTGGCGGCTGCCGGCTGCCCCATCGTCAGCCAACCATTCGATACAGAAGTACGTTGCTTCATCACCGAAGCCAGCAGGCATTTCTCGCTCGCGGATTTCGCCTGGGCAGATTATCCAGATCAATATTCGCCAAGGTTGCCGCTTGTTGCAGCGTTTCTTCCCAATACGCTTCACGCTCGGCTCTCAATGCCTCCATCTCCAGTTCTTCGAAACGCATTCTTCGAAGGCTTCGTGGGCGATCGTTGCGTAGAGAATGGATTCGGCGTAGCGGTCGCTTTCTTCGACGAGTCGACCGGTGGCGTCGGGGAAACCCGGGCGTAGTAGATGGTGGAGGTGCGCAGCTCGGGGGCGAAAATCAAAATGTCGCCCGGTCCCGAGTTGGCTTTGAACCCGGCCATGGCCCGGCGCCACATTTCCTTGAAGTGCGCGAGATAATCGACCCCGACAGCCATTCGGGGGCGCTCCGAGCGGTGTTCGATCGGCGCCTGCATAAATCCGGGCGCGGCGATCCGGTCCACCGGTCTTCGTCGAGGGGATCCGAGAGCGCGCAATGGAATTGGAAGTTCGGGTGTTCCGCCGCCAGTTTCTCGAAATAGTCCGTGTAGAAAAGTCCCTGCTTGGAACGGGTGCCGTACCAATAACCGACCTTGCGGGCGGTTTTCTCGTTCTCGAAGAGGTGGGAAATGTGAGCCCGCAGGGGAGCCATGCCGGCGCGGCCGCCAATGTAAATCAACTCCTCGCGGGTCGGTTTGATGTGGAAATCCCCGAAAAGGCCGATGGCGGTCACGGTATCGCCCGGTTTGAGGCTGAAGACGTAGCTGGAACCGATCCCGGGGGACAATCCTGCCCAGGTGGCGGCGTGGCGATGCGAACGTTGAACCTCAATTGGCGTTCGGTGCGAAGGTTGCTGGCGATCGAATAGTTGTTGCGGCGTCCCGTTTCGGGATTGCCGACGGTCAGGTCGAAGACATGTTGGCGTTCCCAAACGGAGGCGTACGGCTCGGGAATGTCGAAGTCGCGGAACCGGATTTGGTCGTACGCGGGGATGTCCAACTGGATGTAGTCGCCCGGGGTGAAATCGATCCTTTCCTCGGCATCGCGACACAAGGCGAACGTTCTTTTTCCGTGATCGAAGCGGATGACGTCTTCCGGTCCGAGATCGGCGCCGGCACAAATCTCCAGCCACCCTGTGGCGTCGGGAGAAGCATCGGAGCGGTGGCCGGACTCCTCCGGATGTCCTTTCGGCGGCGGAAGTTTCCTTTTCACGTGGTAGGTCGGATCCTTCACCTGCTTGAGCACGGCCGGGATAATCTCTTTCCAGGCGGCGAAGAGACTTGGGTAAGGTTCGGGCATGTCGTCTTTGACGGCGTCGTGCAGTTTCGGCAAGGCGTGGTACGGAACAAGCGGAAACATGTGATGTTCCACATGGTAATTCATGTTCCAATACAGAAACCGGTGAATCGGATTCATGTAAACCGCCCGGCAATTGAGGCGGTGGTCGAGAACGTTCTTGGCCAGGCCGGCGTGCTGCGTGTCCCCGTAGATCGGCATCAGCCAGGCTCCGAAAAGGTTGCAGCCGCCGACCAGGAGGATCGGGAGAATGCTTCCCGTGTAGACGCTGAGTGCTATCACGGCGGCGTAGATGGCGACGTAAATGCGGGCCGCCTGCCTCAGGGTTTTGTCATTGACGATCCAATACAAGTCGCCGTGGTTTTGCCACAGGCTGGGAATGACCGTTCCGAGACGGACCGGTGTGCGCATGTCGGCCGACCGGCCCTCCACCGGTTCGAGGCGGTTGAGAAGGGTCATTGCCTTGTCGCAGGGAATGATTTGGGAGCTGTAGATTTGAGCCCGGTGGTCGAGGATCGTGCCGTTGCCCTGGCCGCGCATGTTGAAGTAGGAGTGGTGGGTGATGCTGGCCGGAGTGGCCCGGTCGGATTCGACGAAGGTCTCAAAGACGAACTCATTGGCGGCGGTGACGGTGTAGACGACGGCGATGTGAAGATTGCCGGGGTATCCCTGTTCGCCGTCCGGACTGTGATAGCTGAGATTGAGCGATGGAGCGCCATCGGGCCTCTCGACAGGTTCCGCTTTCCAGACTCGGGTATGCAATGCTCCGGGACCGCCATGGAGGTGATTTGGGGGGTTATTGACCGGAAGCTGGAATACCTCGGAGCCGAATTTCAAGGTTCCCCCGGCGATCCGGCCCGCGACCCGTCCTATCGTGGCGCCAAAGTAAGCAGGATTTTCCAGGTACGGTTTGAGATCCGGATACCCCAGGACCAGATCGGCAAACGAGCCGTTCCGGTCGGGAGCGGCCAACAGGCGGACGATCCCCCCGAGGGTAAGGATTTCGAGCTCGAGGCCACCCGCGCCCTTTAGAGTCCAGGCTTCGACGGATTGACCGCCGGGCATGGTGCCAAAGTGTGCGGATCGCGTTTGGGCATGGGTGTCGATCATAAGATGACATAATACCCCCTATGCAAGACGGTTGTATTCTCGTTTTTCTACCGGAAGATTTAGCTAATTGTCATTCCGCTTCTTTTGGTGCTGACAGGTTGGGGTGGTGTGGTACGTCCTCGTGGTCCGTCAGCGGTCCTGATCGAGCGGATCCAGGGGCATGCAATCGATGAAGTGGTCTTCGAAGGACTCGATCTGGTTGAGTTCGATTACCCGGGCGTTGGCGCGGAGCGTCTCAATGGCGGATTCGTTTTCGGATTGCAGCATCAGTGAGGCCCCGCCAAGGGAAGCGTTGCCGATCACCCGGAGGCGGTCAAACGGGACGTCGGGAAGCATTCCGACCGCCATGGCGTGTTTGCGGTCGAGGTGATAGCCGAAGCCGCCGGCAATGAATATCCT
>SLOW01000179.1 GCA_007132315.1 Opitutales bacterium | reverse complement strand
GAGGACGGCGAAAGCTGGCGCGTCACTTGGAACAGCCGGGCGGGAGAACTCTACTTGCTGCAACGGAGCTTCGACCTGATGGTCTGGACGGACGTCGCCATCGTACCGGCTTTCGACGCCTCCACATACGCCGACGACGATGGCGCCACCGGCGAGCCGCGCGCCTTCTGGCGGGTTGTGCACCTCGACGGCGACGACATCATCGGCGGCACACCCATCGTGGACAACCTGGAAGCCTATCTGATCCAGACGGACGACGGAGTGCTGGTCGAACTGCGCGCCACCACCCTGCAAAACGTCGAGGTCATTCGGCTGGAATTCCAGGAAGGCCCGTCCTCCGAGGAAACCACCCTGACCCTGGGCGATGCCGACGCCCCCTCTCCCGGCCAATGGACGCTGACCACCGACGCCCCCGAAGACGCTTTCGCGGTGCGTTACTACCGCGCCCGGGCTTTCGACGCCGCAAACAACATCGGAGAACTCACGCGCGGCTTCACCTTGTTCGACCCCCTGCGTTATGCCCCGATCGGCCCCGACGGCGAAGCGCGGCGCGGCGCGGCCGTGGCCATTCGGGAAGACGGCACGCTCGGCGCCTTCGAATACCGGCCGTCAGGCGGCGACCCCTCCTCCGGCGGCGACATCGCCTTCCGCTTCCCCGCCGGCGCCACCCTGACCGACGATCCCGACGGCATCCGCTTTTCCTTTCCCGAAGCCAGCGTGGCCTTCGAACTCGACGGTCCGCTCCAGTTCGCGGAGGAGTTGGTCCTGGAGGGGGATCTGTTCGACTTGCCGACCGAGGGCGTGACGGTCGAAGACCTCGCCCGCCTGGCGGGCCGTCCCCCTGAGACGGGACTGCCGGTCCGGCTTTTCGACCGGTTCGATCTGAACTGGCTGGCCGGAACACTCACTCCGGACGGAATCCAGGGAGGCGTGTTCTCGTTGCGCGGCCAGGACCTCCCTCTTCCCGAAACCTCGGCCCTCTACCCGGATTTCACCCTCGATCTCGGCAACGCCGAAGTGCTTCGGATCCCCTTCCACGGAACCTTCGCGCTGGCAGACGGCACCGATCACCCGCTTACCTTGATCGTGTCCCCGGAACGCCCGGTCTGGCTGGAACTGCGCGCCAACGGCGGAATTTCCCTCAACGGCACCGGCACCGCGCTCCTTCCGGGCGGCGGCTCGTTCCGCGCTTCTCTCCGCATCGACGATCCCAACTACGAAATTCGATTGAGCGTCGATAGCGCCGAAATCCCCCTCCTCGGCAGTCTCGCCGAGGTGCTGCCCGACGCGGCCCACCTCTGTCTCAATGCATCGGATACGAACCTGGCCATCGACTGCCTGGAACAACACGCCCGCGCTTACGCCACATTCAGTGCCGGCGCGGGGGCGGCGGCGCCCGCCGCCGGCGACGACCCCGCGCCGTCCTCGCCTCCCAGAGCCATCGACACCGTGGAAGCCCTGGTCGGCGCCTGGACGACCAGGACCTGGCGGAGGCCCATTCCGCCCGCGACTACCTCGGTTATCTCCTCGCCCTGGCGGACCGGCTGGACCTGGTCGAGTTGAGACAGACGGGGTTCCTTCCCGACGTCCCGGAAGTCAACGCCGTCATCCCCGAATTCGTCGATTGGGAAGCCTACGAATCCATCCCGCTCGAACTGGCCGCCGCTCACGACGCCATCCCCCGCCCCTCCGGCTGGTCCGCCCCGCTGGCGGCCGAGCTGAAAACGCTGCTGCGCATCCTGGACGACGTTCCGGACTCGCTCGGCTTCCCGGCGCCGCCCCTGGAGCGCGCCGCCGCGCGGGTCGAGTCGGCCTTCGACGAACTCTTCGCCTCCAGCCTCGGCGGACTGCCGGTTTCCTTCCTGTCGACCGTCCTCGAAACCGGCAATCGCCACGCCGACCTGGCCCGCCGCATTAGCGGTATCGCCGATCCCGATACATGGGAAAACGAACGCCTTCCCGCCGTCGTGTCCGCCCTGCGGGTGCAAGCCGTCGAAAACAACGACTGGACCACGCTCGAGAAGACCGTGGAGATCCTGCTCCAGGCCGCGGAGCGCGACAGCGTTTCCGGAACCGCCGCGCAGGGCGCTTATCTCACGGAAGCCGCCGACCTGCTGGCCGACGCCCGCCAGGTTGCGGTCGCCATTTGGAACGACACCGCCTCCCGCCGGGATCCGCTGCTGGAAGGCATCGACCTTCTGCTTCCCGGCGACCTCGAAATCAGCAACGCCGCAGGCAGCCTCCGTTACCATCGCCTCGACCGCGAACTCTCCGGGTCCTTCCGGGGCGAACTCGGATTGCCGGGGTTTCTGGGCGGACTTCACCTGACCGTGGCCCGGGCCGCCTTCTCCAGCGGCGGCCTTTTCGAACTGGTGGCCCACGGCACCGTCTCCCTTCCGGGAGCGCCGCCTCTGCTCACGCTCACCGTGGAACCGGGCGACCCGGCGGTGTTTCGCTTCCGGCCCGGACGCCCGCTCGAACTGTCCGGCACCGCCGAATTCCTCCTCGCCAACGGCATGGCCTTCGCGGGGACCGCCGACCTGCGCGACCCCCTGTACCGTTTCCGGCTGGAGGCGCGCGACCTGCACTTTGATACCGGTGTTTCGGTTCTGGATGCCTTCTGGCCGGCGGCCCCCGATTTTACGAGTCTCGAAGCCGAGGACCTGGAACGCTGGACCGAACTCCTGGCTGGCGTCTTCGATCTCGGCACGAACGCCGGGCTCCTCTCTCACGGCCAATCGCTGGAAATTGCGGGTGAAATCCCCGATCTTCGTTCACGTCCCATTTCGCGGACCGGGACCGGACGTCTTTGGCATCGGCTCTACGAGGCCGCCGACGCGGCGGGCGACTCGAATGCCAAGGCGGTTCTGACCGAACGCTACCTGGAGCTGCTGGACCACGTTACGAAATCGTTCTCTCAGGCGGCGGAGGAATTCCTCGCGCCTTCTCCCGTTTCCGGCGCCGCCGAGCCGCAGGCGACCGCCCTCGCCGAACCCGCTTCGTCGGCCCCCGTTGCTCCCGGCATCCTCATCAATTTCGACTTCAGTCCCGGACCGGAAACCGGTTTCGACCAAACGAAAACCCAGTTCACGAGCGGATTCGGACCCGCCCATAACAGCCCCGACTCCGTTTCCCTTACACCCGGCCAAAGCGAGTGGAACGTAATCACCGACCCCAACGAGACCGACCTCATCATGGCGGACGGTTCGGCGGCGGGAGGGGTATCCATAACTCTGGGGCACAGTCGTCTGCTCTGGAATCCGATCGACTGGGATCTCCCGCCCACGTTCGTCCTCATGGATCCGGATTTGATCGAAAGCGAGTTACTCACCGAATATCCGGATCGATTCCTGCCCGGGTTCCTTCCCGAGTTTCCGTTCGCCAGCCAGCTCGACCCGCGCCTGGTGACCGATTTCGCATCGGGCTTTTCCTGGGATCCCGCCGGCAGCCGATTTATCCGCGGACGGATGGGCGCCCGGGTGGATGGCCTCGCCCCGGGTTACTACCGGGTCTTCGTCATCACAAGTTCCCCCACCCACTCCACTTTCGTCCGAGTGGGCAACGAGGAATCGGCCATTCACCGCGAAGCGTCGGTTACGGGCACCCTGCTTCCCGTGCTGGAATCGAACCAACTCCAGTTCTGGTCGCCGGAGCGTACCTACGTCGCCGCGGATGTCTTGCTGCACGAAGGGCAATCCCTTTGGATCGCAACCGAGAAGCGTTCCCCGGAAGATCCCCTCGACACCCTGTCCCTCCGGCTCGGAGAAATCGCCGGCCTGCAGATTGCTTCCATCAGCAAAGAGCTTGCCATCGAGCATTTCTCGGCCACTCCGGGAAACATCGAAGCGGGACAGACCGCGCTCCTGGCCTGGAACGCCCCCGGCGCCGCCGCCGTCATTCTCACTCCCGACCTTCCCGAAGCGCCGGGCGCACTGCCCGCCGCCGGAACTCTGCCCGTGACTCCGGACGAAACCACCACCTATACGCTTTCCGCCGCCGATGCCTTTCAATCCGTCTCAACATCGCTCACGGTCAACGTCTCCGAAGCCCTTTCGCCGGAAACCCGGCGAAAGGTCGAGGACGGTCTGGAAGAGATCGATGACATCGTCGATATCCCCTTGCCGGACGAGATCGTGGACGATCCCGCTGTGCGGGCGGAGATCAAGGAGAAACTGGATGAAGCCGCCCGAAAAATCGAAAACCTCCTGGACCATCCGGCCGTGCATGATGATCCAAACCTGTTCGAACGGATTATTCGCGTCGGCCTCCGAATCACGGATCGGGGACAGTACGTCGATGGCGAAGAGAGCACGAGCCTTCCCGGCATCATGGGTCCCGCTTCGGACAAGTACACCCGCCGCCAGGATGAAAAGGCGGGCCTCGATCCGGATACGGACCAACCCAGGCGGGAATACATCTTCGCCAACTTCAGCGCGGAGGAAAGTCACCGCATATTGCTTGAACACATCGACCGGCACGCGGATGGAACGAGGCTCGGGGGCGAGCGGGATGTTTCCCTGCCGTTGATGGAGGCGCACGCGGAAAACATATTCCGTAAACGTCTTAGTCCCTACGGGTACACCCCGGAACTTCCCGCCCTGAGCCGGTCCAAGATGCTGGCTTCCGGAGAACGGGACTTGGCGAAATCAGCGGTGATGCTGGTGGATGTGGGCATTTTCTTCAACCAATTCGAAACTGAGCTGGAACTCCCCGCCCTCCCCTTCGAGCAACTCGGCGAAGGCCTGCACGCGGCTCTCGTACAAAACCATGAACGCGGGCTTCACGTCTCCTGGCGCGAGAAAAGCGCGGCGCTCCGCGCCATCGGAAACGCCAACGGACTCATCGGTTTCGCTCGCGTGATCGAAAGTGCGGATCTCGACATCCCGGACGATTTTGGCGGCAACGCCTTTTTCGAGGAGTACGCGAAGACGGCCCTGCGGGACGTTGCGCTTTCCTCGCCCTTAAGTCAGCGTCCCCTTCCCGGCGAACTCGAACTTCTTGAACAAGTGATCGGGCTCGTGGTCGACTCGATCGACAACAACAACACCAACACCGAAGAAGCCGAATTCCTGCACCGCCGTTTGGAGTCTGCGCTCCGCGGACTGAACGCGCTTTTCGAAAGTCCTCCCGACACCGCCTGGATCGCCGAGCGGTTCGACCAATGGATCAGCGATCTGACGCGACTCCAACGGCTTCACCGTCGCTACGCCACCATCGTCCCTCCCGCCGACCCGATCACCGCCCCGGCCCCCGAAAACATTTTGCCGGTCCTGGCGCAGGCACTCCGAACCCACATCGGGACCCTTGAAGTCCACGAGGCCTGGCAGGAGCGCAACCGCCTCGCCGCCCGCTTGCAGGCGGCGGCCCGGAGGCTCGGCGCGGAACTGGAAGAAGATCCCCTTGCCCCTCAAGCCGCCCCGCTCTCCACCGGCGGACCCGCCGCGACCGACGACCCCCTCATCGGCGCCCTGCAAAGCGAAGCGCGGACTCTCGTGGCCGAGGCCTACGCCGGCGCCGGAGAGTTGCGGACCGCCCTGCTCGCCCTGGAGGAAGTCGACCGGCCAATGGGACTCACGCTCTCTCTCGGAGACCTCACCGCTTCCCGGGTATTCGGTGAGGTGTTCTTCAACCGTATCACCGGCGACTTTTCCGGATCGTTCGGAGGATTGATGCGATTCACCGGAATCGACGCGGTGTTCGAAATCGAAGAAGCCGCCATCGCCTCCGACGGCTCCTACAGCTTCTCCGGCAACACCGCCTTTCCCCTGGGCGGTCCCGGCTTGCGAATCGAATCCAGTATCCAGGCCTCCGTGACAACCTCCGGCGACCTGACCGCGAGCGGCACCGGCCAGTTGACCGTCGGTACGGGAACGGGCGAACAAACCTACACCGCCGACCTGGCGTACGATTCGGTTGCGCGCAGCCTGGCTTTTTCGGCAACCGCCGATGACGCCGTGTTCTCCTTCGGCGAGGACTTCGTCTTTATCCCCCAGACCCTCTCCGTCGCCTTTCAGGCCGGCGACAGCCCGAGCGGCGCGCTCGCCTTCTCGGGCTCGGCCGGACTGTTCGCCACCGGCACGCCTTCTGGAACGCCCCAGACCGCCGACTACCTGTTGTTCATCGACAGCCTGGAGGCCGGCTTTCTGTTCCAAGAGGACACCTTTGCCGCGTCGCTCGTAAACGGCACCCTGCACCTGCCGGAATTCGTGGGAGCGGGCGATTGTCCGTCCGGCGACGGCGGACCGTCCGTCGCGCTCGATCCGGAGAATCCTCTCATCTTCGCCTACGACCAAATTACCGGCGATTTCCTGTTCACCGGCGAGATCGGCTTCCGTAATCTGGGGTTCACCCTGCCGGGATTTGAGGCCGTGGAAGACGGTCTGCTGGCAATCGACATCTGCGAAGCCGATCTCGTGTTTCCGGAAGGTGCCGCGCCCGCCCTGCGCATTCCCGGCGAAGCCCCGGCCAGCCTGACGGTCAACCTGCCGCACACCTCGTTCGCCCTGAGCGTGGGCGACGTGGACTGGCCGCTGGACGGTCTTCCGTCGGCGGTGATCACCCTCCAGGACAACGTGCCCCTGTTCGGCGACGAAGAAAGCGTCCAACTCACCCTTCTCGGCGCAACCTCCGGCGGCTGTCCGGAATCGGGCGTGATCCTGGGCGAAGAAAACGGCCTGCCTTACGTTGTGCTCTCCGGCGGCATGGAAATGGCCATCCCCGCGGGAATCCTCGCCTCGGCCAACGGCGCGGACCCGGTCCGTCTCTCGGGATGCGGATCGCTGGAACTCAATCCCGGCCTGCCGCCGCTTTTCACCGTCGACCAGCTTTCCGCGTCGGGCGAGTTCGTACTCGGCGGTTCCAACGGGGTGCGGCTGAGCGCAACGTCGCTGACCGTGGAAAACACCGACGCCCTCTTCGACGACAACGCCCCCGAACCTTTCCGCATCCGGGTGCAGGGCGGCCGAATGGCCTTCCCCAACGGGGCCTATTTCACGGTAATCGACGGCGCCATCGCCGGCGACGGCACCTACGACATCCAGGTGGAGGCGGCCACCGGAGCCGGTGGGATCGGCGGTTTCGACGTCGCGGGCGCCGCTTCCGCCTCGCTCGATGCGTCCGGCGCCTTCGCCTTTTCCGGCAACGCCACACTGACCTTCCCCGACGGCGCGCCCGAGTTCGCGGCCGCCATCGCCTACGACAGCAACGCCCAGGAGCTGTCGTTCAGCGCGGCCGGGACGGATTTGCAGGTGATCGACTTCGGCTCGGAATTCGCCCTCTTCCAGGCCGGGTTCAGTTTCACCGTCGCCGGTATGGACGACGCGGATACCTACACCGGAGAAATCGTTTTCGGAGGCGAGAGCGGGGTCGGCGCCGGAATGTTCCGCCGCCCGGAAGCCGCCGGCACGCCGTCCGCCGCCCTCACCCCGGAAGATTTTCTCCTGACGGTCGACGGCGCTTCGCTGGCGGTGGCGTTCGCCCCGAACGAAGTTCACCTTGCCTTGGCCGGAAACCTTTCTCTTCCCGCGGACGCGTTCGCACCCGGCGACTGTTGCGGCACGGATCCCGGCTCGCCCACGGTGGGGATCGATTCGGAGAATCCGGTCACCCTGAGCCTGGTCGGCGGCGAGGCCTCCTTCGGCGGCACGTTGTTCTTCGAAGATTTCTGCTTCTGCCTGCCCGACATACCCGACTTCGTGGTGCAGATCGACACCGCGCGCCTCACCTTCGACGGCGCGGCGCCCCCGCTGCTGGACGACCTCAACGGCCAGATGACTTTCCCGCTGCCGCAGGCCGGCGAGGACGAAACCGGTGTCGTGACGTTGGGGATACAGGACGGCGCCTGGGCGATGGACGGATTTCCGACCGGAACCATCGCGCTGATGTCGGACGTCGAGCTGTTCAACAGCGACGGTTTCAGCTTCAGCGCGCTCAGCGCCTCCAGCGACGGCTGTCCGCTGGGCACCTCTTTCAGCGTGAGTCGCACGGAATCGGGCCCCAACGCCGGTACGCCGCGTTTCGCACTCAACGGCGCGGTCCGCTTCGCGATCCCGGCCGACATCCTGCTCGACGAAACCGGCGGCGGAGAACCCGGCCAGGTTCTCGCCGTGGCCTGCGGCGGCCTGGCTTTGGAAGCGGGACAATGGCCGGAGTTCAGTTTCGACGCCCTGACTATCGGTTCCGACAGCACTTTCCGTCTGGGCGGAGAGAACGGGTTGCTGGTGGAAAACGCGTCGCTGCAACTGCTGAACATCAACGGCCTCTTCGATCCGGAGGCGTCCGTATTCGAACTGGTTCTCAACGGCGCCCTGCGCATCGAGGACGTCGGCGGCCTCGCCCTGCAAAACGCGCGGTTCCGTTTTCCCCACGGGGAGTTTCCCCAGTTCAGTCTCCAGGGAGTCAGCGTCCAGGCGGACGCCGCACTGGATCTTATTCCCGGACTGCCCCTGCAGATCACGGAAATGGGTTTCGAATTTTTCGACGACCAGTTGCCCATCGTTCCAGCCACGGCAAACGATCCCTTCCTGTTTCACCCGGACAACCTGAAACTCACCATGAGCGCGGGCGTGTTCATTCCCTCGCCCGACGCGGCCTTTGTCAGCGGCCGGGTGGACGATCTGGTGCTGCAACTGGAGAACGGGATTCCGCGCGTCGAGCTGTCCGGTTTCGGTTTCGGAGTCGAGGATCTCAGCATTCCGCCGCTCGAACTGGCGGGCCAAGTGTATGTGGGCAACCTCGACGACCTCGACAACATCTTCTTCGCCGGGCAGGTGGGCGGCAAACTCAACGGAGCTGGGGTCGTCGCCCTGCTGGCTTTCCGCCTGGACGGCCTGATCGGCGTCTGTTTCGACGTCAACGCCGGCCCCGCCGGTATTCCGCTCGGACCGACCGGCTTCTTATTTACCGGGGCATCCGGGGGCGTGACCTTCGCGAACACCTTTACCGATCCGTGCGATTTCAGCAGCTACATCCAGCTCGGCGACGACGGGCGTCCGCTGGACACCGATCTGGAACCCGCCATGGTTCCGCTGGCGCTGTCCGATTCCGGTGAATACACCACCAACGGTTACGTCCCGCCCGTCATGATGACCTGGGACGAACTCGCCGAGTACCAGGAACGGGCTGCCAGGGAACAGGAATCCGATCGCCTTCTCCGCGAACACCAGCAGGCCGTCGCGGCGAGTTTCAGTCCGATGAGCGCCGTTCCCCTGGAGGAACCCGAATTCCCCTGTCCGACCGCCGACTGCCCGCCGGCGACGGTCAACATCTTTTGTCATCCCCATCCGGATACGGATCTTTTTCCGGATCACGTGATCGTAAAATTCACCAGCCTGGACGAAGCGTTCCTCAACAGCATCGCTCTTTCCCGGCAGGAATTCGCCAGCCTCGGGCTCACCACGGCCCCGGAAATCGCGGCGCGGATCTCCGGCGATGTGCGCGAGGCGGTCGAACCCCTGGTCCCGCCGGTGCCGGACGCGCTGTGGGACCTCAATCCCGACCTGGCGGCCGAGTTGACCTTCGCCATTCTCGACGGCCTCGACCAAATGGAAGCCATCCTCTTCCAGCTTGTGCAGTCGGCCGTTCAAGAACTGCTGGGCGATAACGACGAAGTGTACGACGCCCTGTTGGAGGTCGCCTACGCGGGCGTGCCGTGTCCGGATGCCACCGTCAAGATCTCCGGCACCTTCAGTCACGCCGCGGTTTCGTCGGTGCTCAGCGGCACCGGCGGCGGCATTCTCTCCACCACCGGTTCGGCGGGCCTGGTGGGCTCGATCAATCTCCTGGGACTTCCAGTCGGTACGGTGGACGGCTTCATCTCGGTCACCGACGCCATGGGAGACCCCAACCCGTCGGTTTGCGGCGACGTCCGCGTGGCCATTGGACCGCTGGAGCTGGGCGAAATCCGTGCCCTGTACGAATGCCCGCAGTGCGTCACCGGCAT